>JAISNS010000082.1 GCA_031276105.1 Dysgonamonadaceae bacterium | reverse complement strand
GATGACAAACGCGGGAAACGCTGTTGAAGCGTCTTGCGGTAATCGGACATGATTTGTCTGACGCCGGCTTCTGTTGATACTATTTTTTCCTGTTCTTTCTATGATAGATTATTTTTAGTGAAAAAACATTAAAAACCCGGCAAAAAACATCCGTTATTTATTTGCAGTTCAGAAAAATATAACTGCCTTTACAGCATTAAAAAAACAGCCGCAAGGCTTAGTTTCACAACTTCCTTGCGGCTTTAATTTTTTATAAAATGAAAGAACACTGTAACAAAATGCTCAGTCACAATGATTTGGTGCTTAGGCCCCTCCACAGTATTACTTTTGCAAAAGTAGCCGGAATTTTTTATTTTTCCTTATTTTATAGCTGATTTATTTTCAAGTATTTATTTTTTAACCTTTTTTCTCTCGGAATCGCTGTAAAATCGCTGTAATAATGCTAAATACATCTATAAATTATGGTATTTTTACCCTCACAGATTTTCATGTACTATACTTTGCGTGGAATAGAGGAATCTCTTTTTCTATGCACAAAGTATAAACAAGATTTTATGGAAAATCAAATAAAAAAAAACCTCTCCCGATAATATTCCGAAGAGAGGCTTGAATTAAAAAAGATAATTAGTTTTCTTAAATGGAATAATAAGCTAATGAAATTGAAAAAAAATTCATTTTGAAATTTAACTTTTATCATTGCCTTAAAAATTGTACCTTTGCGGCTAATTATTAAAAACGATTTAATTTTAATTATTTTTCAAATTTAATTTATAGTCATGGCATATAAAAAAATGTCTGCAGAGGAAGCTGCTGCATTAATCAACAACGATGATGTAATTGGTTTTAGCGGTTTTACCGCAGCCGGATGTCCCAAAGCCATTACATCGGCATTGGCACAAAGAGCGGAAAAAGAACATGCAAAAGGCAAACCGTTCAAAGTAGGTATCTTTACCGGCGCTTCGACCGGCGATTCCATTGATGGCGTTCTGGCGCGTGCACACGCAATCAAATTTCGTTCGCCTTATCAGTCGAACAAGGATTTGAGAGAGGCTTTAAATACGCACGATGCGCACTATTTCGACCTTCATCTTTCGGAATTGCAACAATACCTGCGGTATGGCTTTTTGCCAAAACCCCGTATTGCAATTTTGGAAGCTTCCGGCATAACGGACGACGGTAAAGTTTATCTTACTTCCGCCGTGGGAATTGCGCCTACCGTGGCTCGTTTGGCCGATGTGGTCTTTATAGAGTTGAATCATTATCATCCACAGGCATTAGCCGGGATACATGATATTTATGAACCGGCCGATCCGCCTTTGCGCCGGGAAATTCCGGTCTATTCGCCGGAAGACAGGATAGGGACGCCGTATATTCAGGTTGACCCCGCCAAAATAGCCGGCATTGTCGAAACTAATTTACCCAATGAAATAGGCGCTTTCACCCCTTCGGACGAGGTGACCAATCAAATCGGACGAAATGTAGCCGATTTTTTGTCTTCGGAAATTAAATCCGGACGAATTCCGGCCGCTTTTCTCCCGATACAGTCGGGCGTAGGCAATGTAGCTAATGCCGTATTGGGCGCTATGGGGTCGAATCCCGACATTCCGGCTTTCCAAGTTTATACGGAAGTCATTCAGGATGCGGTGATTGGATTGATGAAACAAAATCGCGTTACGTTTGCCAGCGGCTGTTCGCTCACGCTGAGCGCCCCGGTACTGGAAGATGTATATGCAAATTTAGATTGTTATAAACAAAAAATACTGCTTCGTCCGCAAGAAATATCCAACAGTCCGGAAGTTGCCCGCCGCTTGGGTCTGATTTCCATCAACACGGCTTTGGAAGCGGATATTTTCGGTAATATCAATTCTACCCACGTAATGGGCACGAAAATGATGAACGGTATCGGCGGGTCGGGCGATTTTTGCCGCAACGCCTATTTGTCTGTTTTTACGGCTCCATCAACGGCTAAAGGAGGAAAAATCAGCGCAATAGTGCCGATGGTTTCTCATTTGGATCACAGTGAACATTCCGTGAAAATTTTGGTTACGGAACAGGGCGTGGCCGATTTGCGCGGACTTGCACCCATTCAACGCGCCGAAAGTATTATTGAAAATTGTGTTGCTCCCGAATACAAGGATATTCTCCGTAAATACCTGCTGTTGGGACAAAAAGGACATACGCCTCAAAATATGGCGGCTGCTCTGTCGTTCCACGATACGTTTAACAAAACGGGCGACATGAGGAACGTGGACTTAAACAAGTACACTCCGTGAAAATCCTGATTGTCGAAGACGAATACCAACTGCTGAAAACAATCGAAGACTTTTTGCTGTCGGAAAAATACCTCGTGGAAAAAGCTACCGACTATTATTCCGCTATGGAAAAAACGATGATTTACGATTACGACTGCATCCTGTTGGACATTTCATTGCCCGGCGGCAGCGGATTGAAGATTCTCGAAAAAATGAAAAATGAAGGAAAAGCCGGCAATATCATCATTATTTCCGCTAAAAATTCACTCGAAGACAAAATCTTGGGATTGGATTTAGGCGCCGACGATTATTTGACAAAACCTTTTCATTTGTCGGAACTTCACGCTCGAATCAAAGCCGTTTTACGGCGCAAGCAAATGGATGGCAAACCGGTTTTGTTGCAGGGCAATTTATCCGTCGATTTTTTGCAACGACAAGCCTTTGTGGAAAATAAACTGCTGAAACTCAACCGTAAGGAGTTTGATATGCTGACTTTTTTCGTAATCAACAAAAACCGGTTGATTACGAAAGAAGTTTTGGCAGAACATGTTTGGGGCGACAATATAGATTTAGCGGATAATTTTGATTTTGTGTATTCGCAGGTGAAAAATTTGCGGAAAAAATTAAAAGACAGCGCTTCGGGAGTAATGATCGAAAATATTTACGGAATCGGGTACAAGATGACAGTGTGAAGTTAATCAATCATTTAGTATTACGGATAAGCCTTGTTTTTACGATCGTCATTGCATTTTGGTCGGCTATTTATTTCTTTTTGCAAATGAAGGAAATACACGACGGAAACGATGAAGGTCTAATTAATCTGAAACAGGAATTTATCGCCAAAGCCAATAGTATATCCGGTTTCGTCGAAAATTTGGAAAATTATAACCCGTTGAATATTATTATAAAGGAAATTCCCCGGGCAGAAGCCGAAAGTATGGTAGAAAATTTGGCGACTACGAGCGTCTATTTTGCTACCGAATTGGAAAAAGAAGAAGTCAGGATGCTCGCTACCGCCTTCCGTTGCGAACAAAATGGAAAATACTATCACTTGCAATTTTTTACTTCTACCGTCGAAAGCGACGATTTAATCAAAAACATGCTTTACCTCTTGACGGGACTTTGGATAACCATTTCATTTACAGCATTTATTGCCGGAAAATTAATCATTACCAAAGCCAATAAACCGTTTTACAAGTTGTTGGACGAACTCAAAAAATTCCGCTTGGACAATCGCCAAATGATTGATTTTGGAGAAACAAATATCAAAGAATACCGGCAGTTGAACGAATCGGTAAAAAAACTGCTTGAGAAAAATATCCGAATATTTACCGAACAAAAAATATTCATAGAAAACACTTCACATGAGTTGCAAACTCCGCTGGCTATCGTGATTGCCAAATTGGAAATGTTGCTCGAAAAATATCAGGACAACGAATATCATACGGAAGAAATAGGCCGCATTCTAACTATTCTCGGCAGAATGAAACGGTTGAATACCAATCTATTGCTGCTTTCAAAAATCCGGAACGATCAATTTCCGCAAACTTCGCCGGTCAATTTGCGCGAGGTTTCGGAAGCGGTATTGGACGAATTTGAAGATCTGATTGCATACAAGGAAATCACCTTGGAAAAACAGGGAACAGCCGCGCCGGTATGTCGAATGAACGAAGATTTGGCGCATATCCTGTTTACCAATCTGATAAAAAACGCCATTGCCCATAACCGGCAAAATGGGAAAATCATCATTCGTTACGCTTCCGGTAGCATTGCTATCGCTAACAGCGGAAATGAAGCTGCCAACCCTGTTTTCGACCGTTATCAACACGATGCATCCAACGAAAAATCTTCAGGATTAGGACTTTCCATTGCTCAATCCATTACCGGACTGTACCAAATGGAAATGACGTATCACTACGAACAAATGCATGTTTTCACCCTCAAACTTCCCCATGCACTTAATTGAAATTTTTCTGTTTTTCCCAATTCTTTCCCAAATTGCGTTCTAACTTTGCTTCCACATTTAATAATCATTATTTAAAATTAGGAGGTCAAAATGAAATCATTAAAAATCGCAACCGTAATTACCGGTTTATTTTTCATGCAACAGTTTGTTGCTCAAGGTCAGGCAATTTCAACTCAGTATTCCAATGAAGAAATTGCTCAAATGCTCAAAGCGTACAAAACGTCTTATTCTCAGGATGTTGTTCCGCCGGTGGCGCTTCAACAAAAACTGCAAACCGATTTTCCCCATGCCCGCGATATCGAATGGGAAACGGACGGTCATGTTTACGAAGCGGAGTTTGAGGTAAAGTTCAGAGATTACGAAGCTTACTACGACGACAAAAGCAATTTGCTGATGGTGGTTCGGGAAATATATGCGTCCGAATTACCGCTCGTCGTCAGAAATGCCGCTGAAAGTAAATATCCGAAATACCACTTTGAAGACATGGATAAAATACAACGCGGCTCGGAGGTTTTTTACAAAATTGAAATGGAACGGGGAGAAATAGAAATAAAACTGCTTGTGAAAAGCGACGGTACAATCATAGTGTAGCCTCAGAAAACCATGCTGAAAACCGTCATTCCTTCTTTGGATACGGAATGTTGCAATTTTCCGCCGTGCAGGCGCATAATATAGCGCGAAACGCTGAGGCCGACGCCCGACCCCGAAGGCTTGGTCGTAAAAAACGGAACGAAAATATGAGGCAAAATATCTGCCGGAATGAGTTTGCCGCTGTTGGCGACATGGATGCTTTGCTTTCCGGCCGAAAAAACGATTTTCCCGCCTCCGGTTTCGATAGCTTCAATAGCGTTTTTCAGCAAGTTGATCAGCGCTTGCGAAATCAGGTTTTCATCGGCAAGGATAATAAACGTACCGGAAAGATCGACCGTCAGTTCGATGTTTTTTTCCCGGCAAACCGGTTCGTGCAGTTTGACGAGTTTGTCGAGCAAGGTTTTCAGATCGAACTCCCGTTTTTCCGGTTGGGGTATTGCCGTGAATTTGCGGTACGACTCAACAAACGACAATAATCCGGATGCCGTGGTATGAATGGTTTCAAAGGCTTCGAGCGTGTTCTGTTTCAAATCTTCCGAAAAAACAGGCCGTTGCCGGTAGTAGAAAAGCATGGTTTCGCTCAGGGAAGTGATGGGGGCAATCGAATTCATGATTTCGTGAGCCATTACGCGGATAAGGCTAATCCACGATTCTATTTCTTTCGTTTCCAACTCGTTTCCGATATTATTGAGCGTGATGATTCGCATCATTCCCCGTTTGAGGCGGATTTGTGAAACGTGCAGGCTGATTTGCAGTTCTTCCCGTTCGTTTGCCAGAGATATTTGCGCTTTATCGCCGCTTTTCAGCCGGAGAAATAGTTCGGGGTAAGTTTCATTAATCGTTTGCAATTGATTGACATGCGAAAAAACCGGCAGTTTCAGTATATCCAAAGCCGTTCGATTTACCCGTTGCACAATGCCCCGGTCGTCGACGATGAGGATGCCGGTCGAAACGCTTTCGAGTATCCTGCTCAAAAAATTCTCATTTTCAATTACTTCCTTTCGGGCATTTGCCAAAATTTCTTTGATACGGTTCATCGACCGGTTCATCTCTTTTTCGCGTGTCGATAATTCGGTTTCCGGGAAATGGAAAGCATAATCGCCGTTTTCCAAAGCGTTAAGCAGAAAATTGAAGTTTTGATTGTACCGTTTATAACATTTTTTCAACTCCAAAAGGAAAGCGACAATCAGCAGGATTCCTAAAGCGCCGAACGGGTATTTTGCAGTGATAAAGGAAATGGTAGTCAGGGCAACCGTTAGCGCCAGCAGCGCCGTATAAACATAAAGTTTGTATTGAATGGACTTGAACACAATCGCGAATTTTTATAATTGATACTTTTTCAGCTTGTTATATAGCGTTGGCCGCGTAATTCCCAATTCAGTTGCAGTAGCCGACAGATTTTCACGGTTCCTTTTCAGGGCGTTTAGGATCAACACTTTTTCAGCTTCTTCCAGGGTGGTATTACCCAATTCGATATTAACCGGATTGGATTTATCCAAATAAAAGTCGTTGACTTGCAGGATGTTCGTTTCCGACAAAATCACTGCTTTTTCCAGCGTATGCTGCAATTCGCGGATATTTCCCGGCCAATAATACGCCTGCAATTTCTCAATGGCCGCCGCCGAACAGGATATATTTTCCTTGCTGTACTTTTTAGCATACTTTTTCAGGAAAAAGGCGGCCAGCAGCGGAATATCTTCTTTCCGTTCCCGTAGCGACGGGATTTCTACTTGGATTGTATTGATGCGGTAGAGCAAATCTTCGCGGAATTCGCCTTTGCGAACCGATTCGTGCAAATTGCGGTTAGTGGCGCATATCAGGCGGATATCGACCGGAATGGGTTTATTGTCGCCCACGCGCACGATTTGCCGCGATTGCAGGGCATTCAGCAATTTAGCCTGCAAGGGATAAGACAAATTTCCGATTTCGTCGAGGAATAAAGTCCCGTGGTTTGCCGCTTCAAACTTGCCGGTACGATCGGTTTTCGCATCGGTAAAAGAACCTTTTACGTGTCCGAAGAGTTCGCTTTCGAAAAGCGATTCCGCGACGGCGCCCATATCGACGGCTATCAGCGCTCCCTTGCTGCGCAAAGAAAAACGTTGAATTTCGCGGGCAATCACTTCCTTGCCGGTTCCGTTTTCCCCGGTAATCAAGATGTTTGCATCCGTTTGGGCTACTTTCCGGATCAACTGTTTCAATTGCTGCATAGATTCGGAAACGCCCCAGCAAATATCCTGTTCCCGGTTCAGTTCGCGATTCAGGAGGAATTGTTTTTCGCGCAGTTGTTTGACTTCCCGGCGCGATTCGCGCAACGAATAAGCCGCTTGGAGGGTAGCAATCAGTTTGGCGTTGTCCCAGGGCTTGACGATAAAATCGGAAGCGCCCCGTTTCAAGGCCTTTACCGCCAAGTCGATATCGGCATAAGCCGTGAACAGGACAACCGGCAGGTCGGCGTCCGTCTTTTTTATTTCCGACAGCCAGTACAGTCCTTCGTTTCCGGTATTGATTCCGGCGGAGAAATTCATATCCAGCAGGATAATATCGGGCGTATTTTCCCGCAACAGCGTATGAAGTTGCTTGGGCGAAGACAAAAGAGTTACCTTTTCAAAGTAATTTTCGAGAAGGATGCGCAACGCCGTCAGTACATTTTTGTTATCATCGACAATCAGGATACTGCCTTTTTTCATTTCGTTCGTATTATATAGTATTCTCCATTTTCGTTATTTTGAAAGATTGGCAAAGTTAATTCAATTTTTTATAATTGGAAGATGAAACAGGCTATCTTTATTGTATTAACTTTTTCCAAAAACATTTGCATAATTCGAATAAACAAATTACATTTGCAGCGGTTTTTGTAAAATATCAATAAAAATATGGCAGCTTCCGAGATTTACGGTTTATTACACATTATTAACTTCCAACCTTTGGAAGTTAACGGAATTATGCACACACACACACAACAGCAGGTTCAAGGCTAAAGGTAAAAGGTACAGGGAAAAGGATACAAGGGATAAGGGAGGTACAAGGGATAAGGTACAAGGTACAGGATACGCGGCTTTGCCGTTCCTGTACCTTTTGCCTTTTGCCCTGTACCCGACCTTGTACCTTTTGCCTTTTACCTTGCACCTCTTTTTTTATAAATCAACTAAT
>JAISNS010000079.1 GCA_031276105.1 Dysgonamonadaceae bacterium | reverse complement strand
AGTGTTCCCGGAAGTTGCGGGAGGGTTTTGTACGGCATACAAAGTGTTCCAATGTTTGAAAGTTGCTGATGCCTAACATGCTGTCAATTTCGAGAGTTGCCATTTTTGTTCTTTTTTTTCAAAAACCGCTGCAAATGTAATTGATTAAATCGGATTGTGCAAATGTTTTTTTAAAAAATTTATGAATAAGGGTGCAGGGTGCGATACGCCGGTAGGCGTACCGCAATCTTCCGAACACGACTGGGGTACAGCGGGGGATTGCGGGTCAAGCCCGCAATGACAGGGGGGGAAAACGCCGACAGGCGTTAAATTCGGCGTTCATCGTTCTATCCTGATTCGTGCATCTACGGCGATAATTCCCTGTTCGGTTGCCAATAAAGGATTAATATCCAATTCCTTTATTTCGGTTGCGAAACGCAGCAAGGTCGAAAGATGGACAATGATTCCGGCAAATTGCTGTTCGTCGATTCCCTTTTGGCCGCGAGCGCCACGGAAAACCTTGTATCCCCGCAACGAACGAATCATCGAGAGGGCTTCTTCGGTTGCCAGCGGCGCCAAACCGGAGGCTACATCTTTGAATATCTCGACAAATATACCGCCCAAGCCGCAGAGAACGATATGTCCGAACTTTTCTTCATATTTGGCGCCGGCAAACAGTTCCATCCCTTGCAGCATCGGTTGAATCATGACGGCAGTAGCTCCTGAAATCCGCATCAAACGTTCAAATTCGATTTGCAAATGTTCTTCCGAACGGATATTCAACACTACGCCTCCCACATCCGATTTGTGTACCGGCCCCACTACTTTGGCCACTACCGGATAACGAACGTTCCGGGCAAATGACTGAATCTCTTCCCATTGACTGGAAACCAATTCGTCCACCATCGGAATGCCTGCCGCCTTGAAAAGCGCCTGTACTTCTTTGGGCTTAATATACCCCGGTTCGCTGATACCGTCGATAATCCGGCGCATCATGGGAATATCCACGCCTTTCAGTTCCAAGTTGTTGGCTAAAGGTCGCGGCGTTTTCAACGCCAAAATCAACGCATTGGCCAATCCGGCTTCATCGCTGAAATTAACATGTCCTTTCTTGACAAAGAAATCGGTTTCGTCCCACGCTGTACTTACGGAAGGAAGAATCGGAAATATCGGTTTTGTGCAGGTACGCATTTTTTGGTCTAATACATCGTAAGCTTCGTACACACGGGTTAAACCGGGACTCCCGAAAATGACGGCAATCCCGTCGATATTATCGAACTTATGTTCGCAATAGTCAATCGCAATCGCCAAGTGTTTGGGTTCGCCGGTACCGATAATGTCAATGGGATTGCTGACGGCAGACCCCGGAAGCAACTGCTTTTTCAACTCTTCGGCTAAGGGACTTTTCGACAAATTAGGTATTTCCATCCCGCCTTTGGCTAAAGCATCGGTCAGGATTACAGCCGGTCCGCCGGCATGGGTAACAATCGCTATGTTTTTCCCTTTCAGTTCTTTCAAGGTAAATACGGCGCCGACCGTCGCCAACTCTTCCCGGCTGAAACAGCGGACAATCCCGGCTTTCCGGAATAAGGCTTCCACCGCCAAATCGGGATTGGCCATCGCGCCGGTATGCGAAGAGGCCGCCCGGCTTCCCGATTCGGACGTGCCCGACTTGATAGCCGCAATACGGCAACCCTTGCGAATCAACGAACTGGTATGTTCCAATAATTTATCGGGATCTTTAATGCTTTCGATGTAAAGAAGTTTAATTTTCGAATCGGTTTCGGGATTGAATTTATTATCCATATCTTCCAACACGTCTTCTACCGTTATCTGCGCCCCGTTGCCGATCGACCAAATCGAATTGAAGCGCAATCCCATCCGCATACTCGATTCGATGATGAAAAGCGCCGTACCGCCCGAACTTGAAACCATGTCCACACCCATCGGATCCATTTCCGGAATAGGCAATGTAAATAAACTGTGATGATAACGGTTCAAGAACCCAATGCAATTAGGGCCGATCAAATTAGCGCCGGCATCGGTGATGACCTTCACAATTTCTCTTTCCAACTTGCCGCCCTCTTTGCTTTCTTCTCCAAAACCGGCGGTGAACATGATAAACGCTTTCACCCCTTTTTTCTGAGCCAATATCCTGACGCTTTCCAAGCAGGCCGCCGCCGGAATAGCAATGATCGCTAAATCGGTCGCCGGAACTTTGGAAACATCGGAATAACATTTCAGGCCTTGCACTTCGGTTTCTTTCGGATTGACGGCATACAATTTACCGGCATATTTTCCATTGATCAAATTGCGGACACAATTGCCGCCGGGCTTGGATGTATTGTTGGAACCGCCAACAACTACAATGCTTTTCGGATGGATGAGTTCTTGATTAATCATATACTTGAAATTTTTTTATTTTGCAAAGTTAGCATTAAATTCCCAATTACACACAAACGGATAAAAATTGGGGGGTGAATGAACTCGCCCCCTTGCATCAATCCGCATTTCTTCTAATTTTGTGTTTTATTTTTTTAAGTGGAAAAGGTAGCCATGGAAAGTACCTCTACATATCAAGCAAATGCCGGGCAGGAAGAGCGATGCGAAAGATGCTCAATGGATAGCCGAGTTGCTGTACAGGAATATGGTACGGGGGAGTTTGGTGCCGTCGCCATTGACACAGGAATTGCGAAGTTACACGCGGGAATATCGCAATTTGGTGAATCAGCGAACAAAAATTTTGACCAAAATGGA
>JAISNS010000065.1 GCA_031276105.1 Dysgonamonadaceae bacterium | reverse complement strand
AGGCTAAAGGTAAAAGGTACAGGGGAAAGGGTACAAGGTATAAGGTGCAAGGTGCAGGAGCGGCAAAGCCGCGTATCCTGTACCTTTTGCTTTTTACCCTGCACCGAGCGGTGCACGAGCGTGTGAGACGTTGTCATCCCATACACCGTTGTCATCCCGCGCTTGACGCGGGATTCCCTGAAAGACGCAGAACATTTAATCGGGGGATTGCGGGTCAAGCCCGCAATGACAGAAATAGAAATGAATTAGGAATTAGGAATTAAGAATTATAAATTTATAAACAACAATTACAATGAAAAAAAAGGTTTTAGTATTATTATCATTAGCGCTTGTTTTGAGCGTTAATTTGCGTTCCCAAGTAACTATCGGCGGTCTAACTACGCCTAAAGCCGGCGCCTTGCTGGATTTGAACAGTACAACTCCCGGCGGTTTGGTACTTTCTAATGTCGATCTTGATGATTTGAGCAAGATTCCCGCCAATCGTTTTGTGGGCATTTCTGCTGCGCAGGATCGTAATTTGTCGCTTGCCGGAATGATTGTTTACAACACCAAGACGACGACCGGCGTAGGTATTCATGTTTGGGACGGGGATGACTGGATAAAGCCCTGCGCTCCTCCTGCTCCAGGACCGATTACTCTTTCAACCACTAAGATATGCGTCGGCAGTACGCTTACCGCTAAAATAAACAGCGTAAATAGCGCTACGAAGTATGTATGGACGTTGCCTGCCGGACTGACCGGTACATCTAACGACACAATCATTACGATTACAGCGAAAACTGCAGGAAATTATCCTGCCGGTTCAATTACCGTCAGGGCTGAGAGTTCGTGCGGCGGCGGTACCCGGCGCCCCGGTACGCAAGCAATAGTAATTAATGCCATCCCTGCCGCGCCGACTAATCCTCGTGTGACAAGTTCCGGCAGCAATCTTAGGTTCGAAGCAGATCCACAATCCGGTTGTACGATTGACTGGTATGCAGTTCCTTTCGGTGGTTCTCCAATATCGGGTGGTAGCAATACGTCTTTTCTTCTTGTAAATAATGTCGCTCAAACTTATTATGCCGAATCGCGTAATCTTACTACCGGTTGTGTTTCAACTTCTCGGTTGACTATTACCGGACTTCCTGTTGTTTCCAATTGTGCTTCAACACCTAATTTTACAGTTGTTGTAACAGCGGCCAATGTGGACTTTGTCAGTCCTACTGAAACAGCTACAGAGAGTGGTCTTATATTTTCTGCTCCTGTAAAAATAGTTGGTTTGCCGGCCCGGACGACGCAGTTTAACGGCGGCACTAGTGTCACTGATGCAAGAGCTGATTATCGTGATCATACCAGTGCTGATAACACCAATACTTATGGTTCATGGTTTTCGTGGTGTATGGTTGTTCAGTATGCCGATGTTTTGTGTTCCAATGGATGGCGTGTTCCAACAAAGGATGAGTTTGTTACCTATTACAATGCTGAGACGAGTGCGGGTGTTACTGTAAAATCCGGCATGCACGGATGGCTGCTTGGCGGCGAAGCCAGCCGGAATGGCAGTACGACCTCTGTGGGTTCGATGGGCCTCTATTGGTCGTCCACGATTACCGCGAATAACGCCTACGACGCGCAGGTTACCGGCAACAACTTCCACCCGGCAAGCTACAACTCTCGCATCGGCGGATTCTCGTTGCGTTGCGTCAAGTAGTTTGCGGCACTGTCCTTTCTTACGAATTACACGGATTGGGCGGATGGGCGCGGATTTTTATACTAACAAGGGGTTGCAATCCCTTGTCAATCCGCGCCGATCCGCCCAATCTGTGTCATCTGCGTTCCATTTTTTATCCTGAAAATTTAGCCGATCAGTAGTGAGAAATATCAAAAAAAATCACTTACTTTGCAAGACTGTATTTTTTTAGGAGCAAATACAGTATTGTATCAATTGTTTAATTTTAAAATAAAAGTATCATGAAATCGTATCAGCAATTTATTAACGGCTCTTTTGTTAAATCTCACTCTTCGGAATGGATTGAAGTTGAAAACCCATGCACGGGAGAAATTATTTCTCAAGTACCTAAAGGCGATGAAGTTGACGCACAGGAAGCGTTGGAAGCCGCACACAAGGCTCAAACGGCTTGGGCGGCAAAACCGGCCGCCGAACGCGCCGGCTATTTGAAACGGATGGCTACCCTGATTCGCGCCAACCGGATTCATCTGGCCAAAACATTGGCTTCGGAACAGGCAAAAATCTTACCTTTAGCTCAGGTAGAAATTGATTTTACCGCCGATTATTTCGATTATTATGCCGGATGGGCGCGGATTTATGAAGGGGAAATTATTCAAAGCGACCGGCCTAACGAAAACATCTTTCTTTTCCGCAAGCCGGTTGGCGTAGTGGCAGGAATATGTCCATGGAATTTTCCGTTCTTTGTTATGGCTCGTAAAGTAGCGCCCGCCTTGCTCACAGGATGTACAATCGTTTTGAAACCGAGCAGCCTTACTCCGGTTACGACCTTTGAGTTTGCCCAGTTAGTCGCAACCCTGGATTTGCCGAAAGGGGTGTTGAATTTTGTTTCCGGCGCCGGGAAAACATTAGGCAATTCATTGGTTACAAGTCCGCTAACCGACATGGTCACGCTAACCGGCAGCGTAGAAGCCGGTCAGGAAATCATCAGAGCTTCCGCCGCTAATGTAACTAAAGTTTCGCTCGAACTGGGCGGGAAAGCGCCGGCTATCGTATTCGAAGACGCCGATCTGGATATTGCAGTGAAAGGAATTGTGGATTCGCGGGTTATATTTAGCGGCCAAGTATGTAATTGTGCGGAAAGGGCTTATGTACATAAAAATATTTATGACAAGTTTCTGGATAAATTTGTTTCGGCGATGAAAGCGGTGAAATACGGCGACCCGTTTGAAGAACCTGTTCCGGATATGAGTTCGCAAATCGACCGCGCCCAACAGGAAAAAATAGACGCTATGGTTGTTCAAGCCAAACACGATGGCGCCGAAGTACTTGTGGGAGGTAAAAAAGCCGACACGCCCAAAGGATATTACTACGAGCCGACGGTTTTGGTTAACTGCCGGCAGGATATGGAAATAGTCAAAAAAGAAATCTTCGGGCCGGTGATTCCCCTATTGCCTTTCTCTGAATACGACGAGGCGATTGCGTTGGCCAATGACTGTGAATACGGTCTAACTTCTTCTGTTTTCACAACAAATATCAATACGGTCATGCAGGCGCTCAAAGACTTGAAATTCGGCGAAACTTACGTGAATCGCGAACATTTTGAAGGAATGCAGGGCTTCCATGCCGGATGGCGTAAATCGGGCATCGGCGGCGCCGACGGTAAACATGGCCTGATGGAATATTTGCAATCGCAAGTAGCTTATATTCAGTTCTAAACGAATGTACTAAAAGAGAGGTTGTTTCGACAATCTCTCTTTTTTACTTTATTTACCTATGTTTTAGCAGTTTACCCATAATATACCTTGCGCTGTTTTTGTTATGATGATATACATGCCGGTTATATAATCGTCGAAATATTTTTTATATTATTACCAATTTTTGTTTTTTTTGAAAATTTAGTATATTTTGGGGTCGAATATTAAAACATTATCCGTTTCTTGCTGTTTTAACTGACAAATATCTATAAAAATAAATGCTTATGAACAAAAAACTTAATGATCTGTTAAATGTGGAAATTTTGAAGAAAGTCCCTAAAAATTTAAAACCCATTGAATATTTAGTGGATATGCTGAGCATCAGTAAAGAATCTGCATATCGGAGAATGAGGGGTGAAATACCTTTTTCTTTCGATGAAATCAGTAGCTTGTCGTTGGACTTAGATTTTTCGGTCGATGAAATAATCGGGAATAAAAAGGAAGATCGCATCTTTTTCGATGCAATATCCAAGCCGGAAGGCAGGGTGGAAGAAAGCTTTTTAGCCATACTCCGAGACTATTACAAGCTGACCGAATCGGTATGCAAAGCGACCCAAAAAGACATGATACTTTCGATAAACCGTTTGATTCCTTGTCTGTTGTTAAAATATGACTCGCTTTTTAAGTTACTTTATTATCAGTGGATTCACCAAACATCCACGATTCGCATCAATCATCCGTTTTCGGAAATCGTTATTCCAACGGAAATTTCCGAACTCCGCAAAAAATACAAAAAACTGGTACAACCGATGAGGAGTGCGAATATAATCGTCGATAAGAATATCTTTTTATCCACTATCCGGGAAATCCAATATTATTACGGACGGAAACTGATTTCCGAAAATGAACTTCTTACGCTCAAGCAAGATTTGATAAAATTGCTTTTCGACATCGAATTTTTAATGCAAAAAGGATGTAACGAATCCGGTTGCGAATACAATTTCTACCTCTCCATGTTGAATATAGAAAGCAATACGGCTTGGATTTCATTTGATTCAAACATTATTTCCCGTTTTTGGTTATATCCTGTAAATCCAATAATTATCAGCAATCCAAAGACTTCCAACGCACACAAAAAATGGCTTGAATCGTTGAAAAAATATTCGATTTTGATTACCCAATCCAACGAAATACTTCAAACGAAGTTTATCGACAAACAGCGGGAATACATAGAAAATATTACCAATGATCTGATTTTTTACGAATAAAACACGCCTTTTTT
>JAISNS010000157.1 GCA_031276105.1 Dysgonamonadaceae bacterium | reverse complement strand
AATCAAGCCACTCCAGGTAAGCTAATCATGATGAATGATGAATAGCGCCAAAGCATCCTTCTCCGCTACCTTCACGCTGTCATTGAGATTTATCTTCTCATTGTTCCACAAATCAAGCGCCTCCGGTCTTTGGGAAGTCTCTATGCCGATGCGTTCAAGCGGAATCCGTATCCGAACCGGTTTATCCGTATAATTGAAATAGACATAGTAGGTTCCGTTTTCTTCCGTGCGAACAAATTGATTTTCCGATTTTTCCCCGTTTCCTTCCAGCGGACGAAAAGAAACACCGTTCGCTATCGCGTTAATACGGGGATTGCACAGATATTTCTTGGCCCGTTCTTTCCCTTCTTCGGAACCTTCTTCGCTGAAATCGTCGCCGGCTATGTATAATCCGGTAATCACGGCGGAAGTTACCCGCGCCCGGTTTTCCCCTTCGGTAGCGTCGCGCAAAACAATGTGGTCGGCGTCGTTGTAGCGATACACTTTATCTATCCACCAACCGTAAGAAACCGCATTCATGGTGTATTCCGTGTCCTTTATCTTGTTCCACGCATCGCAGGCGATTCGACGGGACTGGGCGTATTGGGATGGAAAAACCGGAGAAATGGAAAGATTGATGTACATGTCGCCAAAATACCGGTCTAATAATTTCATCCCGTAATTATAGGCCTCAACCCCCGTTTGAATGGCCGGATTATACCAGCGGTCGCCCTCCAAAGCGCCATGTGTCATGAAATCCATTTTTACATATTCAAAACCGCAACGGTGAAACAAATCCGACGTCTTTCTCATCCGCTCTTCAATAGCAGGATGTGTCGGATCGATCGCGTAAGCGCCGTCCAATTCCTGTGGTTTCCCATTGGCATAGACATATATATCCTTGTATTTGTATTCTCCGGCATGTTGAACCGTCGCTTCGGGATTACGCCCCCAATCGGTAAACGGCGTCCAGTAAATACCCGCTATTTGTCCGTTTGCTTTGCATTTTTGCACAAACGATTTCAACTCTTCTTCCGAAAAACGATCCCAGCCGGAATCAAGTCCGATATACAAAAGATTATCCGGATTGATAAAATGATTGTTTTGCAGATTATTCCTGAAAAAATCCGAAACTTGCAACGCTTTTGGATAAGTCAATTTGAATTGCAAAACGCCCCAACTGTTCCATCCGAACGGCAAGGCCTTATCCCAGTCTTTGGGAGGAGCGATGAGCGCGTTGGCTTCGCCGTATTGATCCAATCCTTCCCGCCAGTCGTCGAAAAGGCCTAACAGTACTTTCGGCGATTTAACCGTTTTACCGGATATTGCGCCGTGAGGTTTTGAATCCCGGGTCAGTTTATCGGCAACTCCGCCGTAACAAATCAACGACTCTAATCGGTCTGATTTCGCACCGGTCATTTCGACCGCTGTTTTCCATCGATCGTGTTCGACGGAACCGACTACCATCCCTTGCCGTCCGGCATTGTCGAAGACAGCCGTTACCTCATAGGCAACTAATTGGTCAAAGGTCAACGGATGCGATTGGAAGCGTATCCAGGCGTCGTTGTCGTATGGAACAAACAAGGCTCTGCCCTCTTTGCTCTTCCACTGAAATTCCAGGGAACGGATATTGACCGGCGCCATATAATTGGAGCAAATCTCTCCGGATACATTTTCCACATAAAATTCCGTCAGCAAATAATCTTTTTCAGGATAAACATAAAATGTCTGGACTAAAGACGGCAAGTTTTCTCCGCTGTAAGTAATTGTAAAAGTGTATCCTTCGCCGAATAAGTCATGTTGTTTTCCGGTCTCGAATTTCCGCTTCGGATAGTCGCGGGTGGAAACTTCTTTCCCTTCCCACCGGTAGGAAGCATACAGTCCTGCGCATAACAATGCCGAATCTTTCCGGATATTGATTCCGTTTCTTTCCCCGTCATAAGAAATGTTCCACTTTCCCGCAGCAATAAAACTCTTATTACAGGAAACAAAAGCCATACAAAACAATAACGCGCTTAATTTGAATAGTTTCATAAGTAAATAAATTGTAAATTAAAAATAATTTTATTGGCTATCTGTTTATTTCCCCATCTTAAATTCCAATATTCCGCCTTTTATTATATCGCTGTGGCTGATATAGCTTTTATCATACGGTTTTCCATTTAACTTGACGGATTGAATATAGATTTCTTCCGCCGATTTTTTAGGAGCCAGGATGGTAAATACTTTGTTTCCGGGCAATTGTATTTCCGCTTTTTCCAGCAGAGGCGTCCCCAACTCATAAAGGCCGCTTGCCGGATTAACCGGATAGAAACCCATAGCGCCGAATACATACCAGGCCGACATTTCTCCGCAATCGTCATTGCCGGCATAACCCGACGAACTCGTATTGTAAAGGTCATTCATTATTCGGGAAACATACTGCTGCGTTTTTCGAGGCTCTCCTGCGGCGTTGTACAAATAAGCCACATGATGACTCGGCTCGTTTCCATGCGCATATTGCCCGATAAAGCCGGAAGCATTATCGTTCGGTTCATTGCGGTAATCGTTGGTGAAAAATTCATCTAATTTCCGGCAGAAAGCTTCTTTTCCGCCGGTCAATGCTATCAGACTTTCTATATTGTGCGGAACATACCAATAATATTGCCAGGCATTTCCTTCCGTAAAGGGATTTCCGCCGTTAGCGCCGTATTTGAACGGATCGAACGGCTCTATCCAATTGCCTTTATCGTCTTTGGACTGAAAAAAATGCGTTTGCGAATTATACAAATTTTTGTAATATTGTGACCGGGCGATAAAGCGGTTGTAATCTTCCGTTTCTCCCAGCTTCAACGCTAATTGAGCAACGCACCAATCGTCGAAAGCTATTTCAAGCGTAATTGAAACCGATTGTGTTTGAATATTTTCAGGCATATATCCGTATCTCTCCCATACATCGAACGGGGAATTGGGGTGATTGATGAGCGAAGAGTTTTTTACCGCTTCGTATGCTTGACGGCTGTCAATTCCGGGTGTTTCTTTCAAAACGGCATCCACAATCACCGGAATGGAATGATTGCCGATCATGCAATAATTTTCCTGTCCCCATAAATGCCAAACCGGTAAATATCCGTAAGTTTCGTAGTGATTAAGCATACTTCGGACAAAGTCGGCGTTCCGTTCGGGTTGCAGTAAGGTATAGAGCGGGTGCGCTGCCCGGTAAGTATCCCACAATGAAAAGGTAGAATATTGCACCCGGCTGTCTGCCGTTGTCCGGACATTGAAATCCGCACCCATGTATTCTCCATTCACATCCGACAGGGTATTGGGCTGAATAAATGTATGATAAAGAGCTGTATAGAAAATTTCTTTTTCTTTTTCGCTTCCTTTTGCCTTTATTTTACTTAATTCTTTTTCCCATTCCCGATTCACTTGGGCGGCGGTTTTGTCAAAATCCCAGCCGGGAATTTCCGCTTCAAGGTTCAACCGGGCGTTTTCGATACTGACGGGAGAAATGCCGATTTTTATCAATACCTCTCCCTTGTGAGGAGAGATATTAACGATAGCCCTTAAGTTGTTTCCGTTGATTACACTCGCGTTTTCATAAACCGTTTCCCCGTTTTTCAGGATAGACGAGGCGATAGGTCGAGACAGTTTAGCGTAAAAGCAAAACTTTCGCAAATTCGCCCAACCGCCAATCAAGCGATAACCTTCAACAGTATATTCATCTACGATTCGGATTTGTGAAAGGAAGATACGGGTTCCCCAGCTTCCTTTTGCGCGGGAATGGTCGAGGTCGAAAACGATGTTTGCCTCCGTTTCGCCGGGAAATGAATAGCGATGAAAGCCGGTTCGCGCGGTTGCCGTTAGTTCGGCATTAACTCCCGAATTCGTCAATTTTACCTGATAATATCCCGGAGAAGCCTTTTCATCATCATGAGAAAATGACGAAGGAAAATCGTTTTGGCTTTGCAGTTGCCGGATATTTCCGGTCGCCGGCATCAGGAGTAGATCGAAAAGTTCGGCAACCCCTGTTCCACTCAAATGCGTATGGCTGAAGCCATAGATACTATTATCGTTGTAGTTGTAACCGCTGGCCTCCGCCCAATCGGGAGCGCGCCGGGTGTCGGGACTGAGTTGAACCATTCCGAAAGGCGAAGTAGCGCCGGGATAATTATTTCCTGAAAGACTGTTCGCAACAGCGCCCGTACCAATGAACGGATTGACATAGTCCACCGCTTTTTCCCCGGATTGCCCCCAGAGAAACAGAGGGAAAAGAAAGAGAAACAATACATTTCCGATTTTGCGGCAAACTTCTCCCTCCCCCCATTTCCACAGGAGAGGGAGAAAGGCCGGTGCAAGCCGGAGAAATTGCCGAATCTTCATGGCAAGAACCAGTTATCCAAGTTCATCAACCGGGCTTTCATAGCATCCGGATTATCGTATTTTGCGGCGACTTTATTAGCCATAAATTCCGGATGATTGTCGCGGCGGCGGGAAACACGCAGCAAGTCAAAGAAACGGTT
The DNA here is from genome assembly GCA_031276105.1 of Dysgonamonadaceae bacterium. Taxonomy (GTDB): domain Bacteria; phylum Bacteroidota; class Bacteroidia; order Bacteroidales; family Azobacteroidaceae; genus Azobacteroides. The sequence continues at coordinate 17,860 of JAISNS010000157.1, read as the reverse complement.
CCCTTCAAAAGATGTTTCAGCAGACAGTTCTTCGAGAATGCGATCTTCCACCCACAAGATGGAATCCTGCCGTGGATTGGCGCTGCCGGGAAATTCAGGAATAACGAAAGCAATCGTATCAATGGCAATACCGTAACCACGTCCGCGGGCTGCCATGGGAATATTAGCATCAAAATTGCCTGACTGAAAGTTATACTCGCCTATTTCTGCCGGATTGACCTTTCTTGTATCGTTGATATTGGCGGAATTAAGCCCGTACTTCAATACGGCGGCAGCCAAAGTAGGCTTTCCATCCCGGTTTACAGCTTCTGCAAAACGTAAATAAAGATGCGGATTCCGGTAAATCGGGATAGTCGTCAAATAAGCCAGCATATCATGTTCCGAAAGGAGGGCATTAGCCGGATCGGAACCCGTACCCACCAAATTTGAAGTATTATAGAATTTATATATCACATACATTTCTTTCTCTAAAAGGAAATCGGATCTCGAATCCAAGAGATAGAAAGCATCGCCAAACCGGCCGCTCTTTGTCGATCCATGACCGCGTAAGTCGCCTTCCCTGAATCCGGTAACAGCGCTATTGTAATTTTCGGCATAAATGTATACCGACGAATTCATAAAATCAATGTACTCTTTTACCGGTACAATAAACGGCTCATTATTAAATGAAAAACGAACCAGTTGGCTGTGAAATTCTTTAGGATCGGAAGAAAACTGAATTTGGGCAATCGCTTCGGAGAGATACGAATACCAATGCGAAAGAGAATGGCCTTCAAAACTTACGGTATTCCAACGATTGAGGTAATTTCCGGAGATTATAAGCTGGGAATTAACTATTTCGTTGTAATACCGCCAAGCCGCTTCCTTATAATTATTTTGATAAAGATACAAATCGCCCAGAAGCAAATTAGCGGAAATGAACGGGTTAGGCGTTCGCGAAATGTCGATTGCCGGTAAACCGGAATACGGTTTCAAGTCGTCTATCAAAATTTCCACCAAATCATCTAATTTGATGACCGGATATTTTGCCGACGAAGATTCGATGTCAATAATGGGAACATTAAAATAAACGGCTTCCCCAAAAATCTGACCTAACTGAAAATAAGTCCACGCCCGAATGGTTTTCACTTCGGCATAATCACGGAGAATTACTTTTTCGTCGCGAACAACCTGATTAGTATCCAAACGTTGAAGTACATAATTGCAATTATTGATAATCGCATAATAATCGCTTTTATCTGCATATTCGCTGTTTGCCGTCACCTGAAAATTATTGATTTCCTGTAAAGAAACAGGTGCAAGAGACGTTGTTTGCATCAAATCGCCGCGCAATTCTCCCAGAAGGACATAGCGGTCGCCGATTTGCTGAAGCTTACTTAAAATACCCGAAATGGCATAAAAAGGATTATCCGGGTCGTCTAACCGGTATTTATCATCAAAAACTATCCGGTTTGAATCGGTTTCCAGCATATCCCGACACGCGGAAGCGGAAAATAACAGGATGATTGCCAGTAAACTTGATGTTACTTTTTTCATTTTTTTTGTTTTTTTCATTACTTTCATTGATAATTGCTTAAGATTATCCGAATTATAAATTAATCTTTATTCCCAAATTAAAAGAGCGGGACGGAGGAACAAGGCCTGCGTCGATTCCCTGATACAATACGGAATTTCCATACGCAAATTCCGGATCGGCGCCCAAATACTTTGTATAAGTAAAAATATTGCTTACCGCTCCCCATACTGATATTTCCTGAAGGAAAGTCAAATGAAGCGGTAATTTATAATTCAACGACAAAGACTTGAATTTCAGGTAAGAGCCGTCTTCAATCCATCGGTCTGAAAAACGGGCATTCCCCATCGGGTCGCCGTAAACGGCGCGAGGAATATCGGTTACTTGACCATTGGCTACCCAACGGTTTTGCATGGCGGTGGATTGATTATTCGCATTTTTCCCCGATTCGAGGTTGGCACGGAAAGCGTTATAAACATCATTGCCGTAAGTGTAAGTAAATAAGGCGTCTAATGTAAATTTCTTCCATGAAAGACTGAAATTGAAATTACCGTAGAAATCCGGATTCGGATCGCCGATAATTTGCCGGTCGTTTTCGTCTATAATTGAATAACCATTTACCGTTTTTTGATTTACATCTTCAAAATGTATATCGCCCGCTTCAAAAGGAACCGGTTTTCCGGCAATATTCAAAAGCGCTAACTGCGCGGCGGTAGCTTCTTCCCGGGTAGAAAATACGCCTGCCGTTTTGTATCCGTAAAATACGCCTGCGGGTTGTCCTTCTTGCGTAAGCACTTGAGCGCCGGCTATATCCGTTAAAAACGAACCGTTTGCCAATGAAGTTATTTCATTTTTGTAATGACCGAAAGAAGCGCCGAAATCCAATTTCAGGTTTTTGCCGTTCAAGATACGGATATTGGTGGTTATTTCGTAACCGGCATTTTTCAATTTGCCGTTGTTACTCCAATAATCCTTAATTCCCGCCACTTCGTCCAATCGTTTTTGGGTCAACAAATCGGAAGTGTTCGAAGCATAAATTTGAGCCTTTACCGTCCAGCGATTGTCGAACAGGCTAAAATCCAGGCCGGCAGAAGTCATCCGGGTTGTTTCCCATTTTAACCGGGGATTTCCGATATTCTCCAACACAAGTCCGGTGGCATTTGAAGACAAACTGATTGCCGAAAAATACGTGCGGGTAGCATAATTAGGTAAATCATCATTCCCTGATACACTGTAAGCGGTCGTTAATTTCAGGAAATTAACGAAAGGCAAATCCCGCATAAAATTTTCCGAAGAAATAATCCAGCCGGCCGAAACCGACGGAAATATTCCCCAAGATACGCCTCCGATTTTAAGGGCGTTTTCCGCTTCTTTTCCGAAACGGGAAGAAGCGTCCATGGCTGCCGATATATTCAAAAGATACCGGTTTTTGAATACATATCCGGCGTCGGCATACCACGACATGGAATTCCAATGGTCGCTGATACCGTTAGCAAAGCGGAGATTTTCCGTTGTATTGGATAATTGCGTCATATTGTCGGAGCCGCTGTTGTATCCGTAAGCGTTACGCGATTTATATGTATCCGAATAATAGCGATAACCACCGAAAATTTTCAAATGATTCGTTTCATCCCGCAATACATTCCAATCGACCCGTCCGTCTGCAATGATTGAAGTATGCGTATCCATCCGGTCGGATACCTTGTTTTTAGCCCACACGTAAATTTCTCCTAACTCGTTGTATAAAGGATATTCGGGCAACCCTCGATCCGGAATGAATGCGCTTTCGTTCAATTTTCTCCAGCCATAAGAAAGCAGCAAACTGATTATCATTTTATCATCGCCGAATGTATAAGCCGGGCGGGCGTTTGCGCTCAAGGTGTAGCGTTTGGATTTGCCGATTCCTTTTTGGATGATCGACAGCGGATTACCTGCATTAAGTTCGTCGTAATCGCTCAAGCGCTGAGTTATATTTCCGTTTACGTCAAATTCATACGGATTATACAAAGGAGATTTAATCAGCGACAAATATACCGGCGCTGAAATGCTGTCAATTCCATCATTCCTCAGATTATTGGATGTTTGAGTAAAGGCAATATCGAAAGCGACTTTGAATTTGGGAGTGAGGGAAATATCGGAATTTGCCCTGAAATTCAGACGGTCGAAATTGGTATTATCCACATTTCCTTCGCTTTGCGTGTATCCTACCGATATGGCGTATAAAGCAATATCGTCGCCTCCTTTGACGTTGATGCCGTAATGTTGGTTCCATGCGCCGGTATTGACCCCGTCCAGCCAATCGGTATTGTTGTGATTGGCTTTATAATAGGATTTGCCGGGATCGTCTTCAAGAAATTGATATTTTTCTACGTAAGACGAGTTGGTAAACTGATTGCCAATCACATCGGAAGCATACAGCCGGTAAGCTACAGCGTCCATTACCGGAATGGTTTTGAACGGACTGCGATAACCGGAACTGATATTGAGCGCTATTTCCGTTGCTTGATTACGGCTTCGCTTTGTATCTATCAGAATAACGCCGTTAGCGCCTTTACTTCCGTAAAGCGACGATCCGCCTTTCAATACGGTTATTTTCTCCACATCATCCGGATCAATTCCGGCTAAAGGATTATTGTAAAACCCGGCATTGATCGATCCGTTTCCTTCGTGTATTTGCAGGGGAATGCCGTCAACGATATAAAGCGGTTGGGAAGTTGCAATCAGCGAATTGAATCCGTTGGCAAAAACCGCCGAACCGCTTCCCGGTGTGCCGGAATGGTTGATTGCCCGGATTTGCCCGTTCAATCGACCGGTCAAATCTTCATCAATCGTCAGAATATCCGGCGAAAAATCGGAAATAGATACGGCATTCGTTGTTGAAAATTGCCTGTCGCCGTAAAAAGAGCCTGTGCCGGTTTGTTGCAGCATCCGTATTTCAAGTTCTGTACGGCCTTGCAAGGCTACGGTTTGCGACTGATAACCGGGAGCTTCTACACTAAACACAACGTCTGTTGAGGGCGTCTTGATTACAAACGTCCCGTTTTCGTCCGACATGGCCGTCAGGCGTGTATTGATAACGCTGATGCGCGCTCCGGCAAATCCTCGCCCGTCGGAAAGGTCGATTACCCGGCCTTTTATTTCGTTCTCTTGCGCATACACGTTTATTCCCGTCCATAACAGCAGGAAAAAGAAAATACCTGTTTTTTGTGCGATAGAACAAATCCTGTTCTTATTTTTTTCTGTTTTTTTCATATTTATCTTTCCTATTTACGTACTGGTTCAAAAATAATCCGGTCAATCCGAAACTTGCGGGAAAATTTCTTCAGAAATTCACTGGTAGTCACATTCGTTTTTATGGTCAATGTCGTGTTGGCTACCCGCTCGTCTATGGTGTGCAAGCCTTTATAATAGTCGAGCATCCAAAGCCGATCGTAACAGTTGGAAATCGGAAATTCAAAATTACCGGCAACTTTCATGATTACTTTTCGGGTACCGCTGGTGACTAAGTTGTTTGAAATAATATCGCGTGTGGTCATTCTGCCGGAGGCATTCATATATTTTAAGGCAAACAGCACTTTGCTGCTATCGTTAGGTAAACCGTCGATACTGCCGGGCAAAAACTCGACGTAAATATCGTAAACGCCCGCAAGGATGTTCGGTATTTCGAAAGTAACTTCCGGCTGAACGGAAGAGGTTGCCGCTTCCACCGTAATGTAGCGTTGTTCGCTCACGGAAATATCCGTATTAGCGTCGCTTGTATGGGTATAAACGGCTGTACCCGGGCCAATTATTCTTCCCTGTTGAATATCGCTTTCTATAATAACCGGTTTATTCCAGGTTTCCGCTTCATTGTATTGAAGATTATCCGTCAGGTAAATCAAGCCGTTGGAGCCTTCAATACGGGAAGCGTTTCCGAACAAATCACCGGGATTGTGCATATATTCGGCAGCCGGCGAAGTGGATATTATTGAGTCCAGCGCAGCCGGATTGTCCTCTCTTCCCCGAAAAATCAAATCTTCAAGGATGGCTAAGGATATTTGCAAATTTTGAATCGAATCGGCTATGGCCTGATTGGTGTTGTATCGCTTGAAATGAGGCTTTAAGTTTTCGTAAGCGACATTCCATGCCCGATCGTCCGGAATCAGCATCGTAAAAACAGAGTCTTCCAAATGGATGGGGCCCAAGCCTCCGAAAGGCACGTCGTCGAATAAGCGGTTATAAAAAGTCACCACCGTATCATAAACCGTTTGTCCGAATTCATTAACGTCCAACGGGATACTCAGGCGCTCATCAAACAGATATTCTTCAAACGAGCGGATGAATGTCGCTAATTGGGACGTGGACGGATTCAGTTGAATAAATTCGTACAAATTGTACCGGTAGGAAATTTGCGCATCCAGCAAATGAAGAATGCCGTTTTTGGCGCGAACATCTTTTTCCAGCAAGCGGGAGCCGCCAAACTCGGCGCCTCCATTCGAGAAAGTGTGTATTTTCTTATTTATCATCCGTACTAATTTTTCCGGCGCGGTTGACGCCGGATTATTGAAACGGGCAATGTGGTTGCCTACAATCCGGCGGGCTTCTTCTTGCGTAATCACATTCAGGTCGATACCGGACAAGCTCTCATTGACCGGAGCAAATACGGTAAATGTCTGATTGGAAACCAGCAGCGAGTCATAGTCCGCTATTTCTATCAACTGTTTGAAATCCGATAATTGGTCATTACCGGCAATCAATTCAAACAGGTTTTCTCCGGGCAGTAAATCCGACCGGTCGTAATGTTCATCCTGTTTTTCCGTACAGGCGCAAAGCATACAAGCGAAGAACAAGCAGATGAACAGTATATACTTATGTTTAATTTTATTGTAAATCATAAATTCTTAATTTTTAATTCTTAATTCTTAATTCCAATCATTCTTTGTCTTCAACTGCCAGGTGGCTTACCGGAACATATTCGATAAAGTCCAGATGAAATTCGGCGTTTTCCGATTCCACATTTTTAGCGCGGAAATAGTGATAATCGTATTCGGTAAACGAAAACGTTCCCACAATTACCCGTAAATCATTTATCGAATTGCGGAGGATATTCCCCCAACCTTCATTGATAATGGAGTTCCCGCTTTTCATATAGCCCCGGTTACGCATCATCTTGTCGTTTTCTTCGCCGTTGTCCATTGTCTGGTTATCGGCAATCCAGCCTACGCGCGGGTCATCGCCGGTAATCTTCAAGTCAACGGGAATACCGCAAATTTCACCGTCGATAAATAATTGGGTAATTCCCCGCCAAAAAACGGCATTGTAACCGAAACGGATTTCATACGTTCCCGGCGGAACCGGCGGCAAGCGGAGGGTAAAGTCGTACCAGCCGCGAATACTGACTTCATCGCCTTGATGATCGTCCCAGCCGTTGCTTGCCCAGAAAATGATTTTAGTAGCCGGATTGAATTGAAAGGATTCCCCGCAAAGTTCCGGAGAAATAGTAAAGGATTCCCCTACATTTTTCCAGCGGATATTGTTGTTCGTCAATTGCGGCGGAATGGCGTAAGCGTCGATGCGCATCCGTTTGTTCAGAACGTCGTTTATCATCGCATATTCGTCATAAACCAGCACGTCCGTTAATGCGTGAACATAACCGTTTTTGGCGTCCAGATTACTTAATTCTTCGTTCACTCCCACGTAGCTCCCGTCGTTAAGCGTATTAATTTTATTTCCCGCCTTGATTTCTATCAAACGCATTTTCAGGAAAGTTTCGTAATATTCGTGCCGCCTGTCCATTGCGTGTTGGGCTGTGTTTCCGCCGGAATAGATAATGGAATTAGTAGCCATCCGGCGATCCAGGATGTGGTAGGAAATAAATTTGTTCAACGGATTATTCCGGTGAGTATAGTCGTCCAAGTTTTCCGTTCCGTAATACTCTTTCGCCAGTTCGATCAAATCGTTCAGGTTTTGTATTCCTGCCGTTGCAAAGACTTCATCTGTTTCGGCAAAAATAGTATATCCTAATTTTTTCGCATGAATGACAGATACCGTATAAGAGAGTTCCGGTGAAATTACAATAGTTACCTGGTCGTTTCCGGGACTGGGATCGGTGTACGATTCATCGTAATCGGCCATCATGGAGTCGATCAGATGGGTTAATTCGAAAGCTTCGGAAAACAGGCGGAAGTATCCGGCATCTTTCACGACAGATAACAAATCGTTGATGGACGGCTTGATAACCCGGTTTACAATATGAACGACGCCGTTATGCACTTCATTGTCTTTCGAAAGGATTTTCGAACTGTTATTCACTAAAATTGCCTGCTTGTCGCCTTCGTCAACAAAGGAGATCGATAGCTCGCGGTCGTTCATATTGGACTTGGGCAAAGCGCCCTGTTCAAAGAAATCAGACAGATATTCCATTGTAATTCCCTTAATGATGTGGTCATATACAATTTTTTTCTTCTCTTCATTCGACAAATCTTCGTAGCTGATGCCTTCATCTTTGAAATAAGTTTCGAAAGCCTCGTCGGTCGGAGCAAAACAGGTAAAATGACCGTACACAGACAATAAAGGATGAGCGCCGGATTCGTCTATCAGGCGGGCGAAAATCGACAAGTTATTTTCTTCGTTTTCACAAAACGACGCTACGGTTTCTCCCGTAAAAGTATAGAAAGCGTCTTCCTGTACTTTTTCGTCGCAAGCAAGGAAAAATCCCTGAACAAGCAACAGCGTAAATACAATAAAAATGGCTTTTGTTTTCATTTTTTTTTGTTTTTAATTTTTACTAATATCGGCGGATAAGACATAAAACGGATTTTGTACCAACAGCGGATTATTTTTCAGTTCCTTTTCGTTAATCGGCATATAAATGGCGTCTTTATCATTGATTTTACTTCGTATGGTCGGCGATTCCAGTCCCTGCGCTTCGTATTTCCGCATCAAATATTTACTCACTACATTTCCCGGCGTTCCCTCTCTTTTTATCCGCCGGAGCAGGTCGAAATACCTTTTTCCTTCAAAAAGAAATTCGCGTTGCCGTTCGTCAAAGACCAGTTCGCGCATGGCTCCCTGTGAATTGAACGAAGAGAAAGCAAAACTGCCTTCTATCAGGTCGGGATTAGCCCGTTCGTAGGTTTTCCGTACCAGTTCGAAAGCTTCTTCCAGTTTTTCCATTCCTCCCTGTTCCACCAGCGCTTCGGCTTTCATCAGGTAAATATCGGACAGGCGGTAAAAAACCCACAGCGTGGAGGTAGTGAGAAAAGAATAGTCGCTCCGGTTTACGGTTCCGCTGGGATTGATACGGGAACGGTAGGCGACATATTTCACAATGCTAAACAGTCCGGAGCTTTCAGTGGGAATAAAAAAGTCTTTGGCTCGCCAATCGGTATTTTCGAACAACGAGATTTTACTAAAATCAAAAGAAGACACTTTATAAACATTGGCCGTTCGCGAACTGTATTGACCGTACATTTCCTGCACGGCATAATTGGGCAGGGAAGAATTAAAGCGGAGTTCAAAGATACTTTCCTTCGAAAGTCCGCCCACGAAAGTATTGATAACAAAACTTTGCGGAAGTTCCAGCGTCATCAGGGGATTCTCGGTTATCACTTTATCGCAATAATCGATACAGGTTTGATAATCGTTTAACCACAAGGCCATATCCGCAATCAACGATTGAATGGCTTTTCGTGTAATGCGTCCCTTATCGTAGCTCCGGCTCAGTGATTTGGGCGTTGCGTTGTTTTCAATTTCTTTCAGGTCGTCGATCAGGTAACGGACAATTTCGTCCGGGTCTGCCTGGGGTAACTCAAACGGTTTGGAATCGTCGAAAGCCGGCTCCACCGTAAAAGGGATGTCGCGGAAAGTACGCACCAACGTGAAATAACACAGCGCCCGGATTCCTTTTGCTTCAGCGATATAAGACCGGAGTTGCCCTTCCGTAAAATTAGGATCTTTTTCCCTCACGGCAGGCGCATAATAGATTATCGTATTGCAATAATTAATTGTCCGGTAAAAATCGTTCCACGAAGTATAGGGGTTGGTCGCGTTGAGCGTCAATTCGAGGATACGGTCAATATCAATATTTTGACTGGCTCCTTTCAGTATATTATCGGAACGTATTTCTCCCCAGACCAGCAGGCGTTCCATAAAGCCGGTTTCGTTCATTGAACGGTAACAGGCGGCGACCATACTTTTGACGTCGTTTTCGTCTTGCCAGAAATCTTCCAGTATGGTTTCGGATTGCGGATGCAATTCAAACCAATCGTTACAAGAACTTAATCCTGTAGTCAAAATAAGGCCTGTAATTGAAATTATTAAAACTATTTTTTTCATTATCATCAATCATTTTATGTATTAAAAACCAATAGTTGCACCCAGAGTGAAATATTGCGCACGCGGGGTTTTGTTTCTGTCTTCGCTCACCCCGATAATTCCGTATGCAGGATTCATGTTCGGCGAAATTTCAGGATCTACCCCTGTGTATTTCGTCCACGTCCACAAATTATTCAAGGTTAGATACAAACTTAATTGGTTCAAAAACAATGGTTTTATTAATTTTTTATCAAACTCGTAAGAGAAGAGCACGTATTTGAGCCGGAGGAAAGAGCCGTCTTCAACGAATCGATCGCTACCCAGCCAGTTGTAACCGTAATTATACAAGGCGCGGGGAATTTGCCGGTCGTCGCCGTCGTTTCTCCAGCGCCAGTTTACAGCTATCGACTGATTGTCGTTGCTGTACATATTTTCGGCATTCATCCGCGCCCGGTTCAGTATTTTATTTCCGTAGCGGAAATTGAACAGCGTAACCATGGAAAAATTTTTGAAGCGGATAGTTGTGCCGAATCCGCCGTTGAATTTGGGATTACTACTGCCCAGATACACAATGTCCAGTTCATCAATGGAGCCGTCGCGGTTAACGTCTTCATAAATGGCGTCGCCTCCCCTGAATACGTAGGAAGAAGTTGTTCCGTAGGCAAAATACACCGGAACCGGTTTCCCGTTGCCATCGACAATTACGTTTCCGGCGGCGTCGGTAACATGCGGACTGTTTCCGTTGTTTTTAACGGCGTCTTCGTATTTGTCGTACCGGTAAACGCCTTTATAGCGGAATCCATAAATTGAACCTAAGGGATTTCCTACCTGAATGCGCGAAAGATAAGACCCGTTCTCGTAATTGAAGTCTTTGTTGAAAGAATTTAATACCGACGGAGAGAGTTCGACTATTTCATTCAGGTTATTGGAGAAGTTCACATTGAAATCAAAAGTAAAATCACTGATTTTAATCATTTTGTTTGTCGACAGGTAAACTTCCCATCCGTGGTTGTCCATTACGCCGGCATTGATGTAAGCGAGGTTTGTGAATCCGGAACTTCCGGGTATTTCCTGGTTTTCAAACAACAAGTCTTTGGTTCGCCGCTTATAGATATTGAAATCGACATTGTATTTGAAGTCCAATAAATGCAGGTCGAATCCCAGATTGTAGGAGGTAACGCTTTCCCATCTCAAGTTCGATAATTTGATTGAAGCCGGTTTGACGCTGGGCATATCAAGGTAATTGTTCGTTCCGGACCAGCTATCGTCGTAACGGCTGAAATACAGATAGTTTTTCCCCGGAGTATTACCGGTAACTCCATATCCGGCGCGGATTCCAAATTCGCTTAACCAGTTGTCGGTTGCCGCCAAGAAAGGTTCATCCGAAATAATCCATTTCACGGAAGCGGCCGGGAAATTACCCCAGCGGTTGTTCGGCCCGAACCGCGTGTCTGCATCCCGCCGGATGGATAAGTCGAGAATATAACGATTCAAAACGGTATAATGGATTCGTCCGACCAAGCCCATCGTTCGCCGCTGTTCCAGTCCGCTTTTAAACGACCGGTCTTGTCCGGGCAGAGTAGGATCGGTTATCATTTTGGACGCCAGTCCGGAGCGCACAAATTCTTCGTACAGGGAATTATACATCGTGGTTTGCCAGGAAGCGTACAACATGAGGTTATGATTGTCGCCCCAGTCGGGAATATACGTTAAATTCTGATCCGAATAAATGGTTAATGCTTCGGATTCCCTGCCGTACGAACGGTTTACGTTTTCATTATCCCAATTGACCGAAGTAACTTCCCTCGGTAGAAAGCGGGAATTGTCGTTATTTTCGTAGTCGAACGAAATGTATCCGTTGTACCGGAGCGTTGTTTTTTCCGGATCAAGCATGTCGTAACGCAAGCGGAAGGTGGGCATAATGCGCATATTCTTTTCGTTGTTATTGGCCAAATGCGCCAGCGCTACCGGATTCAGCAGGTCTTTTTGTTTGGAATCCAGACCGGAAGACTGAGGAATCGTATAAAACAGTTCCGTATCATTTCCGTAAACATCTTGCTGATAAATAGAAACATTCGGCATTTTCCGGTAAGCCATGCTCAACAAGTTCTCGGTATTGTATCCGTCGCCTACATCCGAAGCCAAGTTTTTCCGGTTATCCAAGTAGGTGATCGCAAAATCAGAAGAAAAGCGGATGCGGTCGGATACCCGGTACTCAAAATCCATCCGGTTGGTCAGCCGTTTCAATTCCTGTTTGATTACGGTTCCTGTTTCCGTATAATAACCGAACGAAAGACGGAAATTCGCTTTTTCGCCGCCTCCCGACAGGGTTACGTTGTGATCGTGAGTAAATCCGTATTGCGAAAGCGCTTTTACCCAATCGGTATTGTTGTTGAAGTTTTCATACTCCGAAAAAGCCGGGTCATAATTAAATTCCGGCAGGTTGGCCGCGTTTTCATCTTGCTTGGGATTGAAATAGGCTTGTTTCATCATCATCGTATAGTCGTTACCGTTCAACATGTTAAGACCTTTCGGTTGCTGTTTCCCTGAAAACCGGTAGGCATACTGTACGCGCGTAGGCCCTTTGGCTCCTTTTTTGGTACGGATAGCAATAACGCCGTTCGCTCCTCTCGACCCCCATATCGCCGCCGAAGCCCCGTCTTTCAATACGGTGATTTCTTCGATATCGTCCGGATTGATGTTCAACAAGTTGGCAAACTGTTCCTGATTGAGGTTGGTATAATCAAAAGAAGAGGGAATATTGTTTTCGTAAGGGACGTCGTTGACCACAATCAAGGGTTCCGAATTGGAATTGATAGAGGTTGTACCCCTAACGCGAAGCGTTGAGCCGGATCCGAGGTTTCCCGAATTACCGATGATATCCAAACCGGCGATTTGCCCCTGCAAAAGGTCGTCAATCGAAGGCACCGATATTCCCGTGAACTTTTCGATGGAGAGTTTTTGCACGGCTCCCGATATTTCCCGCTGGGGAATCGTTAAAGTACCGTCGGAGTGCATGGCTCTTGCCGAAACAACTACTTCGGTAAGTGTATTGCTTTCTTCCAGTTCGACGTCGAATTTGCGATTGCCGCCAATAGGAAATTCTTTTGTAATAAACCCGATGTATATGAAGCGGAGTTTATTGCCCGTATTTTTTATCTGTAACGAAAAATTGCCGGTATAATCACTGGAAGTCGCCGAAATAGCCCGGTTGTTTTTATCTATTTCGAGTACTTGAACTCCAATCAATTCTTCGCCGAAGGTCGAATGTACTTTTCCCATAACAATCACATTCTTGGCGTCACGTTCTTCCAGTACAACATCGAATTTACGACTGTTACCAATCGGTAAATCTTTCGTAATATATCCAATATTTACAAAACGAAGCTTATTATTTGTATTTTTCACCGGCAATGAAAAGTTCCCATATAAATCGGTTGAAGTAGTCGAAACCGTCCGGCTATTCCGGTCTATTTCAATCACCTGAACACCGACTAATTCTTCACCCAATGCCGTAACTTTTCCCGTAACAATCACATTATCGGTTTGTCCCTGCAATAGCAGCGGCAAATGAGCCAGAATAAACAGTACAATATACTTCAACTTAGCGGCAAGCGGCAAGTGAGGAGTGATTTTTTTCATAATTCTATTCATATTTTAATGCTTTATCAATTAAATGAATAACTGCTCGCGACGAAGATACGATCTGGGTTGCGTTCGCGTAGTTACTGTTGTTTACGATATAATCCCGCGCCATCAGGTTGTATAAACCTTCGGTTTTTATCACCTGTGCGCCGGCGCTTGGGGGCATCGTTTCTCCGTATATTTCAAGGTTATCGCCCCGGCTGTTTATCCTCACCTTCCGGAATTTACCCAATTCGTTGCGGGCGGCCGTTTCGTAGCTCACGGAGAATGATTTTCCGTCGATGAAAACGGAATTGTCCATGAAATGGAAGCGCAAAAATTCCAGCAGGTAGAGCGTCATTTCTTTTTTCCGGTCATAATCGGTTTCATCCGCTATTTCGGCCCAGGTATATAGTTTGGGATCGTTATTGAATGCTTCGGCCAACGCTTCGGCAGTCGGAATAAACACCGTGTAACGGAAATTATTGAAAGAATTGACAACTAAGTCGATTCCCGAAGTACTGCCGATTTTTTTGGCATCAAAAATCGGAACAATCGACTTCTCGTCTTTAAAGTAATCGAATACTTCGGTTTCACCTAACAGCAGATTAAAAAATGCTTCATATTCCGGATGTTCTCCCATCAGAGTATAGACGGATTTGACAGGGTCGTGCAGGATTTTATCGACAAAATAGGTTTTCCCGTTTTCCGACAGAAAGGTACTTTTATTCCCGCTATCCGGATGGGTTATTATTTCCGCCGGTGCAACGCCGGCTTCGATATCTCCACCGCCGGAGAGTTGCAACCGGTCGCCTGCGCCGTTTATTTGTAACGTCGCGCCGCTTTTGGTTCGGGCATACCGGGTGTTTCCGTCGTCGATATAACCGCTCATTACTCCCGTTGCTTTATCTTTTTGACCGACAGCAATGTGCATATCAATAATATCGTTCAGGCGGTTGAGAATGATGCTTTGATCATTGTTTCTCAACTCCTTCAGGAACGTTCCCTTATTCCCGTTTTCATCCGCCCGGTAAATCTGTGCGTAAACCATATCGGTTTCCGGAACATAATAAAACGACCAGATTTCCGGATTTGTTCCCCGCGCCCAGGAAATGGGATCGCGGTAATTATCGAAAGCCTCGTCGGTGGGAACAATCAGGTTGTACATGTTCTCTATGGAGCGCAGGTACATGAAAAATTTCATGTTGTTGTGCCGGATACCCCAATTCATGATTTTAGTATTGGGGGTGGTCATGACGGACGCAAATACGGATTGAAAATCTACCGGCGGATAAACGGCGTCGCTGATATAAACAACTCCGTTGCCGCCTACATACACTTTCCGAATATCGCTTTCTTTGACGTTCATGTAGAAACTGCTTTCGTCGTTCATGGTTGTCCATTCGTGAGGTAACGAACTGAGAAACGATTTTTTCTGGTGGTTTTTCAAAAACAAGGCCAGCAAATCCGTCGGCACATTGTCCCACGTTCCGTAAATATCTTTCAGATAACGTCCTTTTTCACTGTTGAAATAATCGTTCATCGCTTTATCGGTCGGGATAAACATGGCGCCCATGTCTTGATTGGAACTGGCGTTGTAAGCGTGATCGGTAGGATCGTAATAAAGCAATCCGTAATTACTCAGGGTATTTCCGGTGGGGTCGATGTTAAAATCGACGTCGTTGAAATAGCGTTTGATAAATACGGTATCCACGATCAGCGGCCGTTCGGGGGTAGAGCCATTGTAATAGTTGTGGACGTTTCGCGAAAATTCTTCGGAATAAACAGGCATCGTAAATTTGTTTATTAAAGAATTGAATATGTGCGTTTCTCCATTGTCGCGGATAATCTGCGCCATGTTTTTAACGGGCGTCAAAACTTCTTCCACCAAATGAATATACCCGTTTTTGCAGATGATATCCTTTTCAATCACTTTAACTCCATTGATATAAATGTCGTCGGAATTAAATGTCAAGCCGTTGTATAAGAATGAAAAATCTTCATTCGTAATACCTTGCGTCGCCCGGTTGTTTGGGGTGAAATGCACCATGCGGGACGATTGTTCGTTTTCGAGCAAGTACAAACCTCTGTCGCGGTATCCTGCCCAATAGGCATTTGCCTGAAAGAGTTTGTCGTCGTTAATAAAACCAACGCTGTCGATATACGTGTTGGCTGTTACCCTCCGGATGGCCATACCCTCGCTCAATCCGGGGTTTTCAGCGTCACCGGACAGTGTGTTGGATAACATATAAGTCGAGTAGGCCATATTGATCATACTCACATTCATGATTTCACGCTTTTGCGCCGGCGTTAATTCTTCAAACTTGCCGACGCCATAGCTGTTGGAGCGGAAAAACCGTTCAAAGGCGTCATCCCTAGCAGGGAACAACGTTTTGCTTCCGGTATATAAAAGGACTTCCTTATAGTTCAGCTCGTCAATCAGCCTCAAAAAATAAGTAAATCTTCCGTCTTTCTCCAGTTCTTCGTAAATGCTTGCACCCAGAAAATCCGGTTCGGTGTCGTCGTAAATGTATTCGTCTTCACAGGAAAACAGGAAAAATGCTCCTGTTATCGTAAAGGAATACAGAACTGCAAAAAATGTTTTTTTCAATTTTATTCGCATTGTTGTTTGTTTTTTATGACCGCTTTCCGCGATCAAAATTCTACATATTCTCCTTTATTTAATTCCACGGTTATCAATCCGTTATTTATTTCCGGCTTTTGCAACGCCCGGCCGTTCTTTTTTATCCGGAGGCCTTCCTGATTTGCCGGAAGTTTTATCCGAAAAACATTGTCGGCAGTGGCTGTGATTTTTGCTGCCGTCACTTGTGCGTTTTCCCATTTCAAGTCCACTTCGGCGCCGCCGCGAACGCATAATCCTTTGAAATTTCCGCTATTCCATGCTTCCGGCAAGGCGGGTAGCAATTCGATGTATCCTTCGTGACTTTGCAGGAGCATCTCGGCAATGCCGGCGGGGGCTGCTTCGTTGGCGTCGAACTCGAAGATGTCTTCCTGGGCGCCGGCAACACCGGCGGGCGACATCGTGAAGAGGTTTTCTCGCGAAAACTCAATCAACAGGCCTTTGAGGTTGTCGTAAGCTTCTTCCGCTTTTTTCAAGCGGGCATAGAAACAGATAACGTTCGCCCGGCTCCATTCTACATCTTCGTACTGCGCGGCGTTGATTTGCCGGTGAACGGATTTGGCGGCGGCGGCGGCCAGTTCCGGCGTTTTCTCCAACGTGATTTGGCTGAAGGGATACAAGGCCAGCAAATGGGAAGAATGGCGGTGCTCGGGATGCGCCAAGTCGTAATCTTCGAACCATTCTCGAATTGTTCCGTCTTTTCCTGTTTGGATGGGCGGCAGTTTGGCCGACGCTTTTTCCAGGTCTTGACGGAATGGGGCGTCGAGGTTCAGTATCTTGCTTGCTTCGATACAGGCGGCAAATGTTTCGTCGATCAATATCCGGTCGCAGGTTGGAGTCATGGACAGGTTGTATTCCCGTCCGCCGGTTCTGAACGAATTTTCGGGTGACGTACTTGGGCCGGACATCAGGTAACCGTTACGCGGGTCTTCGACCAAGTAGTCCAGAAAAAATTCCGCGCTTTTTTTCAGGATCGGGTAAGCCTGCCGTTCCAGAAAGTCCTTGTCTAACGTGTAGCTGTAATGGCTCCACAAGTGGGAGGCCAGCCATGCGCCGGCCGTTGGGAAGAGTCCCCAGCCGGTACCCTGTCCGGGGGCGGTATATCCCCAGACGTTTGCTACGGTATGAGCCGTCCAGCCTTGGCATCCGTAAACGTTGCGGGCTGTTTTTTCGCCGTATTGCGACAGGTCTTCCAGATAGGTGAAAAGCGGGGTGTTACATTCGGGCAAGTTGCCGGCATTGGCCAGCCAATAGTTTTGTTCGGTATTGATGTCTAAATGATAATCGCATGTCCAAGCCATGTTGCAGGCTAAATTATCGTTCCATACGCCTTGCAGGTTAGCCGGCAAGGGTGAGTTTTCGCGCGAGGAGGCGATCAGCAGGTAGCGTCCGTACTGGAAAAAGAGCGAAAACAGTCCCGGATCGTCTTTTCGTTCTGTTTTCAGGCGTTGCCAACGGACATCTGTCGGCAGTTTGTCGGCTTCGCTTTTTCCCAAATCCAGGTGAACGCGGTTGAAGAGGTGTTGATAATCTTTTAGATGTGCCTGTTTTAATTCGCGGTATGTTTTGGATGTGGCTTTTTGCAGCGTTTGATTACATAGTTCTTTGTATTCGCTGTTTTTGAAGCTGGTGCGGATGTCGATGGTAATCAGGGCTTCGTGGCTGTTTTCTACGACTAAGGTATTGTTTCGGGAATGGATTTTCCCTCCGTTGAGCGTTATTTGCACGATTCCTTCGTAGTGCACGCCGCCCGGGCCTTGTTTGGGGAATAAGGCCTGACCGGAAAA
>JAISNS010000357.1 GCA_031276105.1 Dysgonamonadaceae bacterium | reverse complement strand
TGATTTAATCAGTGAATTAGTATAATAATACACCGCAAAAGTAAAACTTAATTTTCATTCCCTAAATAAATTTTAGTTAAATAATATCAAACTAAAAACTAAAAGATAAAAACTAAAAGTTGGCGCGAAGCGTGATAAATAAAGTGTCGTCCCTGCGGGACTTTCCCAGCCGTGTTCGGAAGATTACCGCACTGCGGTAATCTCCCGAACACGGCTGGGAAAGCCCCGCAGGGGCGACACTCTATTAACCGGATGCTTCAGCTTCCGGTTGCAACAGGGCGCTCGAATCGCCCAGTCCCGCAGGGACGACACTTTATTTACCACGCTTCGCGCCAACTTTTAGTTTTTATCTTTTAGTTTTTAGTTCTAATAAGTTGATTGAAAAGGTCAATTTATTTTCAATTTTGTCCTGTCTGTGTTCTTTTATTTTTTCAGACCTTTGCAGCCGTTTATACTGTACGCATATCAAATACAAAATAGAATGAAACACAGAAACTTTATCTACGGATTGTTTTTATCAATCGTTACTTTATCGCGCCTCCACGCCGGAGAACCGGATACAAACACGCCGGACAGCGTTCAATTCCATCATTTAGACGAAATCGTTATATCGGCTTCGACGAAAGAAACCAACGACCGGCAGTCGCTTCCGGGTTCCGTTTCCTTTATTACTCCGGCAATGATTGAGGGACAAAAAATACTTCATATTAAGGACTTGAGCCTGATTATTCCTAATTTCTTTATTCCCGACTACGGCTCGCGCCTTTCCGTTCCGGTCTATATCCGGGGCATCGGCGAACGCAGCGCCGGGCAGTCTATCGGCCTCTATGTCGATAATGCGCCTTATCCGGATAAATCGGTTTTTGATTTCGACTTTGTGGATATTCAGCAGATAGAAGTTTTGAGAGGCCCGCAGGGAACGCTTTACGGGCGAAATGCCATGGGTGGAATTGTCAATCTGACGACCCCTTCCCCCCTTCGCTCGCAGCAGGGCAAAGTGTCGCTGACTGCCGGAGACCGGGGACTTTTTCGTGCCAAATTTACCGATTCGGAATTGCTTGCTCCCCATACGGGTATTTCCGTAAGCGGGTATTACACCCGAAACGACGGTTATTTCACCAATCAATTCAACGGGAAACGGGCGGACAACATGGAATCCGCCGGAGCAAAAATCCGGCTGGACTGGAAAATAAGTCCGTACTGGACTGCTCAATGGACGGTTGACGGCGATATTTCCGAGCAGGGAGCTTTCCCCTACGGACAGTATGCAAACGGAACGATTTCCGCGCCCAATTATAATTATCCGGGCAGTTACGAGCGGCAAGTGGCCGGAAGTCATCTCAACTTAACGTTTGAAAATGAATCTGTTATTTTCAATGCCAATACCGGATTCCGCTATTTCGACGATGATATGAAAATGGATGTGGATAACAGCGCTTCCGACATTTTCAAACTGAATCAGTGGCAGAAAGAAAAAGCATGGACGGAAGAATTAACCCTCAAATCCAATACGAAAAGCAATTACCAATGGTCGTTCGGGATTTTCGGATTTTATATGAATTTGAAAACCCGTGTAACGACAACCATGGGCGCCGACGGAATCGAAACGATTTTGCAGCCGGTGTTCGATAAAATCAGCGAGAATAATCCGCGCGCACCCATGATGACCGTCACGAATCAGGCAATTTCTATTCCGGGTACTTTTCAAACGCCGGTTTATGGCGGCGCGGTTTTTCATCAATCGACCTATAATAATTTGTTTATTGACGGATTATCGCTTACGGCCGGTTTGCGTTTGGATTATGAGAAAACCGGCTTGGATTACCTGACCAATATGGACGTCGATTTGTCGATCGACCGCAAAGCCGGAAATACAACAATTCATCTGGGCGACAGTACATTGAACGCTTCCCTGCAAGGAACCGAATCAATGCGCTTTAAAGAAATTCTTCCCAAAATAGCGGTTAAATACCAACTGAATCCGGACAACTATGTTTATGCGACCGTCTCAAACGGATACAAAACCGGCGGTTATAATATTCAGCACTTTGCCGATATTATTCAAAGGAAGTTACGGGGAAAACACGATCCTGTCGGTCAATCGGTTCCCTACCGTCCGGAATATTCGTGGAATTACGAAACCGGTTTCAAAGGTATATTGGTAAAAAACGTTCTTTTCACGGAAGTTGCTGTTTTTTACATTGATGTTGCGGACATTCAAATTACGGATTTTGTGGAAAGCGGGCAGGGGCGAATCCTGAAAAATGCAGGCAAAGCCCGTAGCGCCGGATTTGATTGGAGTCTCTCCGCTCTTGTTTCCGAATCATTGCGAGTTACGGCCAATTACGGTTTTACGCACGCCGTTTTCAACGATTATATTTTCGAAGAAAACGGTAAACGAAACGATTATTCGGGGAATCATATCCCCTTTGCTCCGCAAAATACCCTGTCGATAAGCGCCGTTTATAACAAAAACTTGAAAAATAAATGGCTTGACCGTTTCGATGTCCGGGCGCAATACCACGCTACCGGAAGAATCTATTGGACGGAAAAGAACGATGTGTATCAGGACTTTTACGGAATCCTTAATCTCAGGGCCGGCCTCGGCAAAGGCGCTTTTTCCTTTAATGTTTGGACAAATAACACGCTGAATACCGGCTATACGACATTTTATTTTGAAAGCATGGAAAAAGGCTTGGCGCAAAAAGGCAAGCCGTTCAATTTCGGGGCGGATGTTAGCGTAACGTTCTAAGGAATTGCCGTTTGAAGGAAGCCAAATTAGTCACCGAATGGATAGAAAATCCGGAAGGCGTATTTGACAAACAGGATTGTGAACGAAAAACCTTGTCTTACAGGAGAGTTCGTTGAAATCGGTACAGGAAGAATTAACCCTGACCCGACGCCGCAACCCGAAAAAGGAGTACGAAAAAGGAATTACTCCCGGAATTGCTGATATCGTCGATTACATTGTCCGAATTCAAACGAGCTAAAAATGCGACAAGAATGCTATTTTTTGACTGATTTGTTACATGATAATAATTTTTTGTTGATTAGTTTTGCAAAAATATGT
>JAISNS010000219.1 GCA_031276105.1 Dysgonamonadaceae bacterium | reverse complement strand
TTAGTTCTTAGTTTTTAGTTCTTAGTTCTTAAGTTCTTTTTCGAGGCTTCGTTTGATAAATTTGCTCAAGGCTTCGCCTTTCAGTAAGCCGTTGGACAGCAAAGCCAAATCCACTAACTGACTGATGGTTTCGCTTGAGTTTTCCCTGTCTGCTACAACCCTGCTTACGACCGGAGCATCCATGTTGACGGTCATGTTGTAAGAAACCGGGAGGTCGCCGTAGAAGTTCATTCCGCCCTGCAATTCCGACATTTCTTTCATCCGGCGCATAAATTCGTTTTGCGTAATCGTAACCGGATTGCCTTTTTCGCCCAAATGTTCGAATCCGACAATGAAATCGACTTTTTCAATCGGCGGCAGAGCCGATTTGAAGAGTTCGACCAACGCATTGCGTTCCTCTTCGGTCAGTTTCACTTCCTGCTTGTCGGTTTTTTTGATCAGGTTATCGATCACATCGGCGTCGACACGGGTGAAACGGGATTTTTCGAGTTTCTGTTCCAGCGAGTTCATGAAATGGGAATCCAGTTGGCCGTTCATAATTAATACGTCGTAACCCTTTTCTTTGGCCGAATCGATGTAGGCGTATTGTTCTTCCTGATTGTTTGTGTATAAATAGATCAGCGATCCGTCTTTGTCGGTTTGATTGGCGGCAATGAGCAATTTGTATTCTTCGGTGGTAAAGAATTTTTTGTCTGTGTTTTCCAGCAGGACAAATTTCAAGGCTCTTTCGGCGAATTTTTCATCGGAAATCATGCCGTATTCGATGAAAATTTTCAGGCTGTTCCATTTTTCTTCCAATTGGGGGCGGTTGTTTTTGAAAATATCGTCTAAGCGATCGGCCACTTTTTTGGTGATGTACGACGAAATTTTCTTGACGTTACTGTCGCTTTGCAGATACGATCGCGATACATTCAGCGGAATATCCGGCGAGTCGATTACACCGTGCAGCAGGGTGAGAAATTCGGGAACGATTCCTTCGACCGAGTCGGTTACATATACCTGATTGCAATAGAGTTGGATTTTATTTTTCTGCAAATCAATTCCTCCTTTTACTTTCGGGAAATACAGAATACCGGTCAGGTTGAACGGATAATCCACATTGAGGTGAATCCAGAACAGAGGATCTTCGCTGAAAGGATATAAATCTTTGTAAAACCGGATATAATCTTCATCGGTCAATTCCGACGGTTTGCGCGTCCAGAGCGGACTGGTTTCGTTGATTACATTATCTTCTTCCGTTTCGACCGATTTACCGTCTTTCCATTCGGTTTTTTTACCGAAGATGATGGGAACGGGCAGGAATCGGCAATATTTTTTCAAGAGACCTTCGATTCGCTGTTTTTCGATAAATTCTTTGTTGTCGTCGTCGATATGGAGGATGATGTCGGTACCGCGCGTCTCTTTTTCGGTTTCGCTCAGCGTATATTCGGGCGATCCGTCGCATACCCATTTCATAGCCGGAGCGCCTTCCTGCCACGATTGTGTGATAATTTCCACTTTTTGGGATACCATGAAGGCCGAATAAAAGCCCAAACCAAAATGTCCGATAATCGAATTCGCGTCTTTTTTGTATTTGTCTAAGAAATCGTTGGCGCTCGAAAAAGCAATCTGATTGATGTACTTTTCTATTTCTTCGGCAGTCAGGCCAATTCCCCGGTCGGAAATCGTCAGTGTTTTTTTCTTTTCGTCGATACTTATCCGGATGCCAAGGTCGCCCAATTCGCCTTTGAATTCACCAACGGAAGCGAAGGTTTTTAACTTTTGCGTAGCGTCGACTGCGTTTGAAACGAGTTCACGAAGGAATATTTCGTGGTCGCTGTACAGGAATTTCTTGATAATGGGGAAAATATTTTCGGTCGTTACCCCAATTTGACCGGTTTGTTTTTTTGCACTCATAGTGTTTTTATATTTGTGTTATCGTTTATAAATTGTCATATTATATACCAAACTATATGTTGAATTATTTTCGCAAATATTCAACAAAAAAAGTGCCGATTAGGAATGATTGACAAATTGGCAGAAAATATAAGAGAAAGTGTCGCCTCGAACCGGATATGGCAGTAATAAATTATTTAAAAAATATTTTCTGATTCTCTTCGTCGAAATCCACAGCGATAGTATCCCCTTCTTTCACATTTGCTTTGATGATTAATTCCGCTAATTCGTCTTCCAAATATTTTTGGATGGCTCGTTTTAGGGGGCGCGCTCCGAATTGCACGTCATAACCTTTGGCGGCGATAAATTCTTTGGCTTTGTCGGTCAGTTCCAACTTATAGCCTAAACTTTCGATTCGTTTGTAGAAACCTTTCAGTTCGATGTCTATAATTTTGTAAATGGCCGCTTTATCTAATTGGTCGAACATGACAATATCATCTACGCGGTTCAGAAATTCCGGTGCGAATGCCCGGTTCAGGGCTTTTTGGATAACTCCGCGGGAAAATTCCCTGTCGTCTGTTTCCGCATTACCGGTATTGAATCCGATTCCCCGTCCGAAGTCTTTTAATTGCCGGGTTCCGACATTGGAGGTCATGATCAGGATGGTATTTTTGAAGTCGATCCGTCGTCCGAGGCTATCGGTCAGGCGTCCTTCGTCCAGAACTTGCAGCAACAAGTTGAATACGTCCGGGTGCGCTTTTTCGATTTCGTCCAAGAGCACGACCGAGTATGGTTTTCTCCGCACTTTTTCGGTCAGTTGTCCGCCTTCTTCGTAACCGACATATCCCGGAGGCGCCCCGATCAAGCGCGAAACGGTGAATTTTTCCATGTATTCCGACATGTCAATGCGAATCAGCGTATCGGAAGAATCAAATAAATATTCGGCTAACTTTTTCGCCAAATGGGTTTTACCCACGCCTGTCGGCCCCAGGAACATAAATGAACCGATGGGTTTGTTCGGGTCTTTCAGCCCGATACGGTTGCGCCGGATGGCTTTGACTATTTTTTGAACGGCTTCGTCCTGTCCGATAACGTTAGCTTTAATCGCGTCTTCCATTTCCAGCAATTTCTGGTTTTCGGCCTTGGCAATGCGTTGTACGGGAACTCCGGAAATCATGGCAACTACTTCTGCAACTTTGTCGCCATCTACGATTTGGCGGTTTTTCTGTAATTCCTCTTCCCATTTGGATTTAGAAGCCTCCAAATCCAGAAGGAGTTTTCGTTCTTCGTCGCGGTATCCGGCTGCCAGTTCAAAATTCTGGGATTTAACTGCGTGCAATTTATTCTGTTTTGTTTTTTCGATTTGAGCTTCCAATTCTTCGATTGCTTTCGGGACGATAATATTGGAGATATGCGTCCGCGATCCGGCTTCGTCTAAAGCGTCGATTGCTTTATCCGGGAAATTACGGTCGCTGATATAGCGGTCGGTTAATTTCACGCACATATCAATGGCTTCCTGAGTATAAATGACGTTGTGATGGTCTTCATATTTCGGTTTGATATTTTCCAGAATCTGACGGGTTTCTTCGGGCGTAGTCGGATCGACCATGATTTTCTGGAATCGCCGTTCCAAGGCGCCGTCTTTTTCAATACTTTTCCGGTATTCGTCCAGTGTTGTAGCGCCGATACATTGAATTTCGCCTCTGGCCAGAGCGGGTTTCAACATGTTTGCAGCATCCATGGAGCCGATTGCTCCTCCGGCTCCCACAATGGTATGAATTTCGTCGATGAAAAGGATAATATTCGGATTTTTAGAAAGTTCGTTCAACAAAGCTTTGATTCGTTCCTCAAATTGTCCGCGATACTTGGTACCGGCCACAATCGAAGTCATATCCAAGTTGATTACTCTTTTGTCGAAGAGTATTCGCGATACTTTTCGCTGTACAATCCGGGAAGCCAATCCTTCCACAATCGCCGATTTACCCACTCCGGGTTCGCCGATGAGCGCCGGATTGTTTTTCTTTCTCCGGCTTAAAATTTGCGCAAGGCGTTCAATTTCTTTTTCACGTCCCACAATCGGATCCAACCGGTTTTCTTCGGCTGCTTTTGTCAAGTCTGTGCCAAAAGAATCAATAAAAGGCGTATCGCTGCTCTTGTTTCCCGGATTACCGGTTTTAGGCGATTTTTTTTTGGAAGAAGAGAACAAGTCGTCGTCGTCATCCTCGTCTTCACCGGTAAATCCGGCGCCCATTTGGGGTTTTTGGGGTTCACGTTTGATTCCCTTTTCTTTTAGTATCCAGTCATACACTTTATCGTAGTTCAGATCGTATTGTTCCAATACCTGATAGGCCAACGAATTGCTGTGTTTCAGGATAGCCAGAAGCAAATGCTCCGTATCCGTTTGATCGCTGTCTAAATGTAACGATTCCAATAGACTTGAACGCAACAAGTGGTCAACGCTTTTATCTATGGCGAGTTGATTATCAGGAACATAACTACCATCGTTGAATAATTCCCTGTCTATCGCTGATTTTATATCTTGAGAATCAATACCTAACTGATTGATTATGGAAATAGCCTTATTGTCCGTATCACGAAGTATGCCCAACAGGATATGTTCAATACAAATCGAATTGTTGTGAAGCCGTCCGGCTTCTTCCCTGCTGAACATCAATATATTCTTCACTTTTTCGGAAAAATTTTTTTTCATTTTTTGCCTTATTCTAAGATTTTTCGGGTGCAAAATTACGAACTTATCTTCAAATAATGTGCCATTGTTGAAAAAATGATTGAAATAATGTCCTATTTTCCTGTGAGACAGTCAATATTAACCGGCTATGCCGGACAAGCCGGAGGTACACGGAGCAAGGTGCACGACAGGAAACTCAACTTCAAAGCGGTATTCTGCCTATTTTTACAAAGACTTGAGGAGTTAGGCACGGATTTTCAAAACTCTGTATTATCAATTACACAGAGAAGGCACAGAAATCCACAGAGATATAGTTTTGCTTGCGGATTTTAGGAACACTAAAAATTTTTGTTGATTTTTTTGTTCATATATAAAATAATCTTTATACCTTTGCGCGGGATTTTCTTAGAGAATTCCAAAATTTATAAACCGTTTTAATTTTTTAATTATTTAATTTTTTACAAAAAGATGAAAAAGTTAGTATTATCTGTTGCTATTGTTGCTGTTGTTGCACTTAGCGCTTGCAAAAAAGAAGCTCCAGCCCAAGCTCCCGAAGAAACTCAAATCGAAGCTCCGGCTCCGGTTACTGAAGAAGTTCCTGTGGCTACCGAAGAAGCTTCAGCTCCTGCTGAAGAAGTTCCGGCTCCTGCTGAAACTCCTGCTCAGTAATCAGACAACTCATGAATCGAAAGGCTGCTTCATCATTGAAGCAGCTTTTTTAGTATGCAGTATCTAACTCTTCAAATTTCTTAGCGCCGTAAAAACCTCATTTTCACCTAATTTCTTCCAACAAAACAACCACAGTAGAGCAGGTGATGAATAGGTATTCCCCGACCTCATTAACCTCATTATTCATTTTATTATAATAATGAGAGAATAAGGTAATGAGGTCGGTGTGAATGATGTGCTTATCCATTGCTACTGAGGTGGTTCTGTTAAATAAAATTAGGTGAAAATGAGGTTCTTACTCGCTAACCTGACGGCTATGGGGTCAAGCCCGCAATGACAGAGGAGAGGGGAGGCGTCACTCGTCACTCGTCACTCGTCACTTGTCACTTGTCACTCATAACTCACAGAACGACTTTTTTTCTCAGGATTTCCTGATTGTCGTTATTCACGACTACGATATACACGCTCTTCGGCAGCGAAGCCGTTTTCAGCGTTTCCACATTAGAGGTTACCGCCTGCGTCTTCAGCGCCTTTCCGTGCAGGTTATACACCCGGATGAGGCTGCCGACCGGCGCCTGCGATACAACAATATTCCTGTCCCTGACCGACACGAACGTAGCGGCGGCGGCTTTGGTAACGGGAATCGCTACGCCGCTAATGCCGGAGCCGCTCAGCGGGATGCGGTATTCGTCGGCATAAGCGGCGCGAACAATCAGCGTATCCAGATACGTTTGCGCGGCGGTGGGCGTGAATGTCAGCGTGACTACAAGCGGATTGGCATCAATTACTATCGACGCAATTTCAAAAATCCCTGCGGCAACTGTTCCGGCCAGCGAGAAATCGGCGGCGGTGAGCGGGGCGGCCGGATCGGTCAGCGCAACGGTGATTGTGCTGTCTTTCGATTGACCGACGTTTACTTCGCTAAAATCGAGGCTATCCACGTCGGCAGTGACAACGGGCGTGAAGCCAACGCCGCTCAGCGGGAGACGGTATTCGCCGGCATAGGTGGAGCGGATGATCAGCGTATCCAGAAACTCGCCCGAACCGGGAGGCGTGAAAGAAAGCGTTACGTCAACGATATAAGACGTGGGCGTTCCGCCCTCCAGCGATCGGTGCGCTATCTTGAAAATGCTGTCCTGCGTGGCGGCATATTCTTCCGCACGGGCAAAGGTGAACACGCCGGCGGCGGTCAGGTGGCTTTGCGGATTAGAGAGCGTAACCTCTATCTTGCCTCCTGTGACCGTTTTTCCGCGTGCCGTTTCGCCGAAGCGGTAGAACGTCGAATCGGTTGTGATGACCGGCTGCAAGGGCGTGCGACCCGACAGCGGAAATTCAAACGTCCGTTCGCTGCCCTCACTCACGATCAGTAGCGTATCGCGATACTCCGTAGCAAAGGTTGCCGGAGCAAAACGAATGGCTAACTCGCCGCCCGTTGCCTCGCTGTAACCTTCGGCTTCCGTAATCGGAAAGATTTCGTTTTGACCGCTTTTCAGCGAATAAGCAATTGATACGGAAGCGCTCGTTCCGGTAATCGTAATCGTCTGTTCGGCAGAAACGCTGCCGGGAAGCGTCCGACTGAAAGCCGACAAAGCGGCCGGGGCAATCGTCCAGGCAATGCCCGATCCGCGCAGCGGAATCACATAATCGTAGGCGCCGGCGGCGGTCACCGTCAGCGTGTCGCGGTATTCCTGTTCGGCGGTCGGCGCAAAATTAACCGTCAGTTGCAGGTGCGTTCCTTCGTTTCCGATTTCAATGCCGCTAAGCGAAAAGGCCGAGCCTTCTTTCAGCGTGGCGGAAGTAGCGGTAAACGTTGTTCCCTCCGGAACGCTGAAGCCGATATTGGAAAAAGAGAGCGGTGGGGCGTCGACCAGCACCGAGCCGATCGTTTTTTCTTCGTTATGGGGATAAACCGTTGGCTGGTCGGCCGTGATTGCTTGCAAATCGACCTCCGTATTGGTCTGGTCGGCGCCGGCATTGTAGGGCGGCGTCCAGCGATTGCCGAAAAGGTCGGTAGTCGGAAAGGGAAGGCCTTCAATCAAAGCGGCGCCCTCCGGAATAATCTCGAAAGCGGGCGAGGTATCGGCAATCCGGCAGGTTTCGGCATCCACAATATCATCGACCGAAACAAGATCGGTAGCCGCGCTTGTCCAACCTCCGACAACGGGAAGGGCCTCGCCTTTGAAGACGTTGTAACCGGCAGACGTGATGGCGCCATTGGCATTCGCACTGTAAAATTCGTTGTTAACCGCGTTGTTGGCGGAAGTATTGCCTTGAAACACATTGCCGGCGAGGAAAACGACGCTGCGCCCCATCTGCGCCACCGTCGCATCGTTCACCCCAAAAACGCCGCCACCGGCAGTAGCGACATTATCGTGGCGATTGTCGATAAACGTATTGCCCAGCAACTTTGCGACAAAAGGGGAAACCTTGGAGTTATTGTGTGAATAAATAGCTCCGCCACCGTTTTTGCCGGTATTGTTTTTAAATAGGGAGCCGGTTATGATTATCCTCTCTCCTTGTATAGCGCCGCCACCGAAATTGGCCGTTTCGCCGTTCGACGAATTGTTTTCAAAGATGGAATTAGAAACGATTAGGGTGCCGCCACCAGAGGCATAGATAGCGCCGCCACCGGAAGCTGCCCTATTTCCTGAAAAATAGCAGTTATTAACCGTTGCTGTAACGTCGTATCCCGACACATCTACTGCGCCTCCATTCATTGATGCTTCATTATCTATAAAACGCACGTTCGTAAGCGTAACGATAGCGTAAGAACGATTCTGGAAGTCTATGGCGGCGCCTCTTCCTGCGGTCGATTTGGCGTCTTTGAACGTCAGATTGGAAGCAGAAAATAGGAGGGCGCTACCCTTAAACAGGGGTGTACTTTTACCTCCCGACAATACGACCTGGTTGTTTTCCCCGTCAATATACAGGTCTTTGCTTAAGTTGACTACGGTGGTAAAAGGAATTGTCCGGTTCTCGCCCCAGGTGGAGGTATCGAACTTGATGGTATCACCCGCGTTGGTGAGTGCAATCGCATCTACAATGGCCGCCTGGGTCGGTTCGCTTACATAAACCACACCGGCAACGCTGTTTGCTAAACTGCCCAATAAGAGGGCAAATGTTAGAAACAAGGGGTTGCAACCCCTTGTTAGAAGTAATTGAAATTTTTTCATTTTTTTTTTAACCTCTCCCCCCTGCCCCCCTCCCCACAAGGGGAGGGGGAGGCGCAAAGCGCGGCAAGACTGCTCAATCGCACTCTCCACTCCCCCTCCCCTGTGGGGAGGGGGTTGGGGG
>JAISNS010000147.1 GCA_031276105.1 Dysgonamonadaceae bacterium | reverse complement strand
TTGATGCTTTTGCCGGCGGCAGTTATGAAAAGACTTATAAATTTATTCACAGCGCTGCCTATTCCGATTTGAGTTTGGATTATATCGACCCTTCGAATTTGGTGAAAGAGATAACTGTTTATCCTCCTGCATCGGCTGCGGCCAGCGGAACTGCTGTCGATAACTATTATGAAAAAGAATTTAAGATTCAATTCAGTTCGAATATACAGGATTTGGTTCCTGACAATGGGGATTCTTTGAGTGTTCAGTTGATTGCGAGTTATAAGCCGGACGGCTCAACCGAAACCAAACTGGCTTATCTGGAAATTCGGGTGGAAGACGGGACTTGCGTATGTCCTGCAAAAATAAGCGCCACTCAATGGTTGAATTTTGCCTGCCACAATTTGGGCGCCTTGGATATTCTATCTTCTTCTCAGTTGATTACTCGCGCTCATCATGGCCACTGGTATCGCTTTGGTGCAAGGGCTGCTTCCATGGTTAATACACCGGAACATGATACCAACAACACTTGGGATGATAGCTATTATCTGAATAATGGCGAGCGTTGGAATACTCAGCCTTGTCCTGCGGGTTGGCGCTTGCCTACGATTTCTGAGCTTGCTGCTGCTGTAAACAAGACTGAAAGTGGCGGAAGTCTTGGCACTGATAATAATACTCTTGCAAGGTCAGGAACTTGGATTAATAGCACGACTAATTTTTCTGTTCTTTTGAAAGTGGGCGATTACCTCTACCTGCCGGTGGCCGGTCTTCGGCAGAGTACCAATGGTGATCTGGACCACCGTGGTAACAACGGCTTCTACTGGAGCAGTAGCCACGGCACTACCTCCTGCAAGAGCATGGACTTCGACAGTGAGAATCAATTCGTTAACAGCAGAGGTAGGGCTTCCGGGCTCTCCGTGCGTTGCGTAGCGGCAGAATAAAAACTAAAAGCTAAAAACTAAAAGCTAAAAGTTACGCGAAGCGCAGTAAACAAGCGTCGCTTCGCGTAACTTTTAGCTTTTAGTTTTTAGTTTTTAGTTCGTATAGAGTCTATCTGTTTTTCCGCTTCGGCATTCAGTTGGTCGGCCTTTTTCTGTGCTTCCTCTTTCAACTTTTTTGCTCCGGCTTCGGCTGCTTTTACGGCTGCGATTTTTGCCAGCGGATTTTTCACCTTGTTTGCTTCGTCGATCAACTTCTTGCCTTCTTTTTCCGCTTCGGCTACTAATTTGTCGCCGGCGTTTTTGGCTTCTTTGCGGATATTTTCGATTTGTTTATCGATTTGTTCGTTCACCTGTTCGTTTAGCGACGATTCCGATCCGGTACCCAAAATAGAACCGGCTAAAGCGCCTAACGCCTGATCGGCAATACCTTTCGTATCGACATGAAAGGATGGTTTCGTAAACGTGCCGCCGATTTTAACCGAAATGTTTTTCACATAATTGTTCGACAGTTTGTCGGACAAATCTACCTTGGCCGTATAATCGATGGTCTGATCCAGTCCGGTACTTCCGGACAGGTTCATGTTTCCCGAGCCGAACTTGACGTCGAACGGTTTCGTCGTTACCCGACCGTTCGCAACGTCGAAAGGCAGGTTTATGTCTTTTACTTTCAGTTCTTTCATGGATTCGTTTTTCAAGAGGCCGGCCGTACCCAAAGCGCCGGCCAAACCGGTCAGCACTCCGGCTTCCGTTATTTCCACCTGATTCGATTGCAACGAACCGCCGGCAATCAAAGAGGTAAGGATGGGCATAAATCCTTCGCCTATGGGAGCCGTCAAATGGAGGTTGGTCGAGAAATTGCCTTTCAGGTTTTCGAAAATCGGGGCTAACTTCCGAATGGTAACAAAGGTTGAGAACGTTTCGGCAAACGACACGTTTTTGAGCTTCAAATCGAAGGAAACATCCGGTTGTTGGGGGTTTTTCCCCGTATCGTAGTAGCCGTCGATATTCAGTGTTCCGCCTAAAGCGTTCAACGAAAGGTTTTTCATATCTACTTTCCCGTCGTAAACGAGTATCTGACCGGTTAGGTTACGGATATCCATATTGTCGAAAAGTACCTGTTTCAGGTTGGCGTCCAGATTGAACCGGATATTCTTCGGGATTTCAAAGAGCGCAAGCGCCGTAGTATCTTCTGCGGATGCGGAATTTTCGGAACCTTTCATAAAATCGTTCAGATTAAGGTAATTGGAAGTGACCGACAGTTTTCCTTTCAGCGTTTCGTTTTTCAGGAAATAAGGGATGAAGTTTTCCAGTTTTCCGGAAGCGGCGATGTCATTCTTGCCGATGAGCGCTTCGAAAGCGGACAAATCAACGTAGCGGGGCGAAAACGCGAGCTTGGCATTGTTCAGTCGAATATCGGGCAAGTCTTCCGATTGAAGCGTTAACTGACTGATATGAAGCGTTCCCGAAGCATTTACGTTTTCGTACTGTTCTTTTTGGATGGCCGACATGCGCGTGGCAAGCTGCAAATTGGCGTCCAGTTTTCCGCTCAAATCCATATTATCCAGCGGATATACTTCTTTCAACATGCCTAAATCCAGTTTTCCGACAGCAGACAAGGTCAGGTCGGGATCGCTAACCGGATGGCTCAAATGCAGTTTCAAATCGAACGGATTATTGACCAATTCAAAATGGAACTTTGAAACGGCAACGGTTGTATTATCCGCCGTTCCGCCCGGATTGGACGCCCGGATGTCGGCCTGAATACCGGTAACCGATTTCGGCATTCCCGGATACTGAAAAAAAGCATCGGCCACCGTCAGGTTCACATCGAAAGCCGGCAGTTCTTCGCCTTGCATTCGTCCTTTGGCGGAGGCGTTCAGCGTAGCTTCGCCCGATGTTTTTAATCCGTCGAAATCCTTGGAATAAATGGCCGGAATCAGCGATAAAACATCCTTGAATTGGATGGAAGGAGCGTTCAGTTTCAGTTCTATTTCCATTCCTTCTTTTTCCGGGAGCGCTATCCGACCGTCGATACCGACTTTGACGGCGTTTATCTCAATGCTGTTGTCGGCCAGGGTGAATGTATTGTTTTTCAGGTCGGCGTCCACATTGATTTTGCTGTTGATCCGGGCTTTCGAGAGGAAAGGAATATTGTCCGATACGAAAGTCAGCGCTTCGATCGTAAATCCGGTTTGGATGCGCGTTTCGTCGGCAGTCATGTCGCCCGAAAGATCCAGATTCAGGTTTTCGACGGCAAGGTAGATGCGGCTCGAATCGTTGTCGAAATAAATACCGGTATTGCGAATGCTCACCTTTTTTAACGACAGTTTGAGGGCCGATTCGGTGGTGTCGGCCGGCATTTCCGTTTCGGTTTCCGGCACGATGTTCCAGTTCGCCTTCCCGTCTTCGTGAACAACGGCGTGCAGACGAGCGTTTTCCAAGCCTACGCGGATAATTTCGTAGCCCGAATTTCCGAATAAACTTTTAATATTGACCGTGGCGGAAAGATTTTCGGCAAAAAACAAGGTGTCGCCTTCAAATTCGTCAACGCCGGCAATGTAGAAGTTTTCCAAACTCACCGAAGCGTTAGGGAAACTTTTGAAGAAATTCAGTCCCAAGTGTTCAAAATCAATGCGAGCGTTCATTGATTTATTGATTTCCTTTTTGGCGATTTCGATGATTTTACCTTTGAAAGCAAAAGGCAAAACGGCCAACAACAATACAATAACGAGCAAGGTAATCCCTGCGATTTTCAAAAACTTTTTCATGTGTCTATTTTTTTAATGTTCATTTATTTGCAGTATCCAATCCCTTTTCTTTTGCCAGCTGCATCAGGTAAGCATAAGCGGCGGCGTATTCGTTCGGGATTTTTCCATCCAGAATCGCATCTTTAATTGCCGATTTCAAATCGCCGACGATTCTTCCCGGGGGCAAATGAAAAAGTTCCATGATTTCCAGTCCGTCAATAGGCGGTTGGAAATTCCGGATGCGGTCTTTCTCTTCGATTTCCTTTAATTTCTTCCTCACCAGCATGAAATTAGCAAGGAATCGTTTGACTTTTTCCGGGTTTTTGGAAGTAATATCGGCTTCACAGAGCAGCATCAGATCGTCGATATCGTCGCCGGCTTCAAACAGGAGTCGCCGGACAGCCGAATCGGTTACTTCATCGTCCGACAAGACAATCGGGCGCATGTGCAGGGAGACCAGTTTTTCGATATATTTCAGTTTATCGTTCAACGGCAGTTTCATCCGTTGGAAAATGGCTTTGAGCATTTTCATTCCGATAAATTCGTGGGCATGAAACGTCCATCCGGTTTTCGGGTCGAAACGTTTGCTTCGGGGCTTGCCGATGTCGTGAAACAGGGCAGCCCAGCGCAGCCACAAATTATCGCTCCTCCGCGCCAGATTGTCCAGCACCCGGAGCGTATGGCTGAAATTGTCTTTATGTCCGATTCCCTCTTTCGTTTCAACGCCTTTCAAGGCGGTTAGTTCGGGAAAAATAAGTTCCAGCAATCCGGTATGTTCCAGCAATTCAAAGCCGACCGAAGGGCGGGGCGACAGGATGATTTTGTTGAGTTCATCCACCACCCGTTCCTGCGAAATGATGCGGATGCGTTCCCTGTTCCGTTCGATAGCTTCGAACGTTTCGGCTTCGATGAAATATCCCAATTGCGATGCAAAGCGGACGGCTCGCATCATCCGTAGCGGGTCGTCGCTGAAGGTAACATCCGGATTTGCCGGCGTCCGTATCCATCCGTCTTCCATGTCTTGCAGCCCGTTGAACGGATCGATCCATTCGCCGAAACGTTCTTTGTTGAGGCATATAGCCATAGCGTTCATGGTAAAATCGCGGCGATTCAGGTCGTCGTCCAGCGTACCGTCTTCCACCATCGGTTTGCGCGAATGGCGTTGGTAAGACTCTTTTCGAGCGCCGACAAATTCCACTTCCAAGCCGTTGAATTGCAGGTGAGCCGTTCCGAAATTTTTGAAAACGGAGAGATGCGCCGGTTTTCCCCAGCGCCGAACCACTTCCTGCGCCAATTGAATACCGCTTCCTACGCACACGACGTCGATGTCTTTCGACGTCCGGTTGAGCGCCAGGTCGCGGACAAAACCTCCGATGACATACGTTTCGTATTGCAGCGCAGCGGCAGCTTCCGAAATGAGTTTGAATACGTTAGAATCTAATTTTTTTTGTATTTCCGTTTGCAGCAATTGCATAGTTTTCCGAATGATTGAGCGCAAAGTTAACATTAAATTTCCAATT
>JAISNS010000095.1 GCA_031276105.1 Dysgonamonadaceae bacterium | reverse complement strand
GTGTTCGTGCCTATTTTTATCCGTTTGTGTGTAAGACGAGAATTTTATGCTAACTTTGCCCATATTTTCCAAATGTACCCATATATGAGAAATACGATTTTTATATTTTGTTGCCTGATATACGCGCAAATTAGTCCGGCACAACGTTCCGTACATTATATTTCGCCCGACCGTCTTTTTTTGGAAGGAAAAACGATGTACGAAGACCGGAATTATGCCGGTTGCCTCGATAAAATGCAGCAGTACAGGCAACAGGAAAATCCGGCCTATATTGCTGAAGCGGATTTTTATATCGTTGTGTCCGCTTATTATCAGGGAACGCGGGAGGTAATAAACGAATTGAAAGAGTTTCTTGAAAAGTATCCCACAACGATTCATCGCGACGAAATCGCTTTCATGATTGGTTCTATTCATTTCGCCAAAGAAGAATACGACCGGGCTGTCTTTTGGCTGAAAGAAGCGGATATGGACTTGCTTTCCGAAAAACAACAGGAAGATTATGCTTACCGAATGGCTCTTTCTTCTTTGAAAACCGGGAAAAAGGAAGAAGCGTTTCGCCTGTTTTCACTGTTAAAGACGTTGAGTTTTACCTATCAAGACGCTGCCAATTACTATCTGGCGTGGCTACACTATACGGATAAGGAATATACACAGGCGTTGAGTTTGTTTAATCAGTTGAAAGACAAGGAAGAATTTCGACCGGAAGTCCTGTATTACATCAGTCAGATTAATTTTATACAGAAACGGTATTCTCAAACGATTTCGGAGGGAACTGCGCTTCTGAATAATTATCCGGATAATACTCACAATGCCGAAATCAACCGGATTGTGGGTATTTCTTTTTATTATGAAGAAGATTATTCGCAAGCGTCCCATTACTTGAATCGCTTCGTATCTTCGGGTGAAGATATTGCCGCCGAAGATTATCTGGTTTTGGGAATGAGCTATTACCGGCAGGGAAATTATTCCAAAGCGGTTGAGTATCTGGTTTTAAGTAAACCCGGAAACAACGAAGGGGGACAACGCATTTATTTGTATTTGGGACAGGCTTACTTGAACCTGAAAGATTACAACTCGGCGCTAAGGGCTTTTGAATCGGCTTCTCAACTGGATTTTGACACTCAGGCGCAGGAAGCGGCGATGTATAATTATGCCATGTTACTGTATCAAAATTCGGTTTCGGCTTTCGGCGAATCGGTTACGGTTTTGGAAGATTTTTTGAATAAGTATCCGAACTCTATTTATTCCGATAAGGTCAACGACGCTTTAGTCGATATTTATCTGACTACCAAGAATTATGAAACGGCTTTATCTTCGATTGCCAAGATAAAAAAACCGGGGGATAAAATCAGGGAGGCTCAACAGAAAATTTATTATCATTTAGGAACTGTCGCTTTTACGAATAACCGGGAGGCGGAGGCTATCCATTACTTCACGCAGGCGATAGAAGCCGGTAATTACGCCCCTGTCGAAAAGAATTTGTCCGTTTACTGGCGAGGCGAATCTTATTTTAAGCAAAAGGAATACGATAAGGCCATCCGGGATTACAGTTCGTTCCTTCAAACCGGAACAAATGACGGAAATTTACGGAATTTGGCCAATTACAATCTCGGTTACTGTTATTTTGAGCAGGAACAATACAATAAGGCCGAATCGTATTTTCAACTGTTTGTCGATGCGGAAAACAGTAAAATGAGTTTCCTTGCCGACGCTTATGCCCGGTTGGGCGATTGCTGTTTTTACAGCCGCCGGTTCACCGAAGCAGAAAAGGCTTATACTCAGTCGATAAATCTCATGCCGTCGGCCGGAGATTATGCTCTGTTCCAAAAAGGATTTGTTTTGGGACTCCTGAAAAATTATACGGGGAAAATTGCCCTGTTAGATAAATTGATTGGCGGTCATCCCGATTCGCCCTACATTGCGGATGCTTTTTATGAAAAAGGACACGCTTATGTTATGCTGGAAAATAATCCGGCGGCTATCGAAACGTATCAATTGCTTTTGAGCCAATATCCCAACAGCAATCCGGCAAGAAAGGCCGGGATACAGTTGGGACTTCTTTATTACAATATCAATCAACCGCAAAAGGCGGCGGCGGCATATAAGCGGGTTATTGCCGAATATCCCGGAAGCGAAGAAGCCAAAGTGGCCTTACAGGACTTAAAATCAGTTTATTTCGACTTGAATGATATTGCAGGATATGCCGAGTATGTAAAATCGCTGAAAGAGACCGTTAAATTTGATGCAAGCGAACAGGATTCGTTGACTTATCTGGCGGCCGAACGATTATTTACCAAAGGGAATATTAATCAGGCGCAAAGCAGTTTGAAAAACTATCTGCAATCATTTCCAACCGGCGCTTTTAGCGCGAATGCTCACTATTATCTGGCCAATACGTATTATCAGCAACAAAAATTCGCGGAAGCAAAAACCGAATATGCGAAAGTATTGGAAGCCGGAAATACCCGTTTCACGGAGGAAGCAGTTGCGCGTACAGCCGAATTGCAATTCAGGGACAAAGAATATGAAGCGGCTTTGCTTTCTTACGAACGTTTGCAAAATACGGCAGCAACGAAAGCCAATAAGGAAGTGGGTGCGCTGGGCGTTGTCCGTTCCGCTGCACAATTGAAGAAACCGGCGCCTGTCATTGCGTCCGCCAATCTGTTATTGAACGACCGGTCGCTTAGTCCCGAAATTGCCGTAGAAGCCCGTTATTTCCGGGCAAAAGCGTATTTAGACGCCGGAGAAACTCGTTTGGCGGAAAAAGATTTGGAAGAATTGGCCAAAGATACGCGGACGGCTTTCGGGTCGGAAGCTAAATATTTGCTGGCGCAACATTATTTCGATAGCGGTCATCCGAATGAAACGCAAATTATTATTCAGGATTACGTTCAGCAAGGAACGCCGCATCCTTATTGGTTGGCAAGAAGTTACATCCTTTTGTCGGACGTCTATGCCGCCAAAAACGACTTGTTGCAAGCCCGCCAATATCTGGAAAGTTTGCAGAAAAATTACAAAAACACAACCGATGATATTCATTCGTTGATTAATGAACGTTTAGCAAAACTCAATAAATAAAAATTATGAAGCAATTATTCGTCGCTCGTCGTCTGTTACTCGTCACCTGTAACTTCTTGTTTGTCGCCGGATTATACGCGCAAGCGGATTCGCTTGCCTTAAAACGGGAACTGACGCTGGAAAGAGACTATAATCCCGTTTTGAAAGATGCCTCCAAGATAAACCAATTGCCCGAAATTAAGGAACCGGAAGCGCCCCAATCATCTGTAGATTTTTCCCGTTTCACGCTTCCCTATATTGTTTCCCCTTATTTGCGTACGATTCAACCCGACGTTTATTTCTCTTCGCCGGAAACGTGCAAACAGCGGGGATATTTGAACCTGAGCGCAGGCCTTCCACTGAATATCGACGGAGATTGGGGCTATCAGTTGTTGAATACCCATCGGGATTACCTGAATATTTACGTGTCTCATCGCTCAACTCGCAGCCAAGTTGCTTACTTGTACGACACTGGGGATGCAACGATGAAAATCAACGACAACAATGCCGGAATTTTTTATAAACACCATTTTGAGCAGGCAAAATTTACCGCAGGGATGCAATACCTGAATGCAGCATTCAATTATTATGGAAGCGAGATGACTCTTTCCGTCAATGATACATATCCGGTAAACACTTATACCCATTTGAATAGAAATCAGGTTAACCATCTTTTCCATCTTTATGCCGGTATTGAATCGGAGGAAAACGATGAAATTAATTATAAAATAAACTTTGCCTATAACTTGTTCAGGCAGAAATATGGAAGTCTGGAGAATATAAAAGGCCCGGTTGAAAACCGTTATACGGTTGATTTTGACTTGAATGCACCATTTAATTCCACGAATGTGATCGGACTGCAAGGTTTTCTGAAATCGTATTTCAGTCAATTACCCGACTCCGCCGATTTCGTCAATCACATTCGTCCCCGTGAAGCGGCTCAAAAATATAATTATACCACTGTTTCTTTCAATCCATATTTTACACATACCGGCGACGATTGGGATGTCCGTTTAGGCGGCAAGATTGATTTTCAGTTCGGGGGGGTGACAAAAAACTTTCTTTTGTCGCCCGATATTCGCTTGAAATGGCTTCCGGCAGATAAAATGCAGCTTTATCTGAATGTATCGGGAGGAATCAATGACAACAGTTATTACAATACCTTTTTTGAAAATCGTTACCTCAATCCACATTTCCGGTTATACGATTCACAAACGCCCTTGGATGCCACATTGGGTATCAACTTGTTGATACTTTCCAACTTTTCGTTGGATGTATTTACCGGATACCGGCAGACTCGGGACGAACATTTTTATATAACCGATTATTGGCCGGGCGATAAAAAAAATTATACCGTTGCTGATTACGTTAATTATTCTTTAATGCAGCAAAGTATTGCGCCGGTTTATATGAAGGCTAAGACATTTAAATGGGGCGCTTCGGCAAGATATGCTTATCAGGATATTTTTAATATTCATCTGCAAGGAATTTTTTATAATTGGAACTGTTCGAAACTCAATAAAGATGCGATTTACGGAAGTGATTATATTCAAGCTCTTTATCCTTGGAATAAGCCTTCTTTTGCAGGAAATGTCGAGTCGGGATTTCAATTTCCCGGTTTATCTCTCAGATTCAATTTAAATTATCAAATACTGCTTGGAAGAAAAAGTTATGTTGTAGAAGAAGCGAAAATGAAAGATATTCATGATTTATCGGTAAAAAGCAGTTATTCCATCAATCCAATGCTTTCGGTATATCTCGTTGCAAACAACCTGTTATTCCAAAAATATGAGGTCTGGTACGGATATCCTGCACAGAATTTCAACATAATGGGAGGAATAAGCATAAAGTTTTAAAGTTTTTACTATCTTTGCGGCTTCAAAAAATGACAAACGGAAAATATTATGCAAAAAAATCTTGTAATCGTTGAATCTCCGGCAAAAGCAAAAACAATAGAGAAATTTTTAGGCGAAGATTACAAAGTCTTATCCAGTTATGGGCACATTCGCGATTTGAAAGAGAGAGGATTAAGTGTGGATGTGAAAAATGATTTCAAACCCGACTATGTGGTATCTTCCGGTAAACAGGAAGTTGTTAAAGCGCTTAAAAAAGCAGCGAAAGAAGCCGAAATGGTATGGCTGGCTTCCGATGAAGACCGCGAAGGAGAGGCGATTGCGTGGCATCTTTACACAGTTTTAGGATTGAATGAGAATGATTCGAAACGGATTGTTTTCCACGAAATTACCAAAAATGCAATTCTGAATGCGATTAAAACCCCCCGTCATATCGACCTGAATCTGGTGCAAGCACAACAGGCACGCCGGATAGTGGATAGAATCGTTGGCTTTGAATTGTCGCCTATTCTTTGGCGAAAAATCATGCCTTCCCTGAGCGCAGGACGTGTTCAATCGGTTGCTGTTCGCCTGATTGTAGAAAGAGAACGGGAAATCAATGCTTTTGAAGCGGAAGCTTTTTTTCGGGTGCAAGCCTTATTTCTTTTGCCTGACGAAAAAACAATCGTCAAATCGGAATTGAACAAACGCTTCAAAACAAAAGAAGAAGCGGAAGCTTTTTTGAAATCCCTTATGGATGCTACATTTTCGGTAGAAGACATTAATACGCGCCCCGGTAAAAAATCGCCGGCGCCTCCGTTCACTACTTCTACGTTGCAGCAGGAAGCCGCTCGCAAAATCGGTTTCAGCGTTTCGCAAACCATGTCGATTGCACAAAAACTTTACGAGGCCGGTCTGATTACTTATATGCGTACCGACTCGTTGAACCTTTCGACTTTAGTGATTGATGCCGCTAAACAAGAAATAGAAAGCGAATTTGGAAGTAATTATCTGAAAATCAGGCAATATCACACCAAAACCAAAGGAGCGCAGGAAGCGCATGAAGCCATCCGGCCAACTTATATCAGTAGCCGGAAAGTGAAAGCCACAGCCGCAGAACAAAAATTATACGAATTGATTTGGAAACGGACCGTTGCATCCCAAATGGCTGACGCTGAACTGGAACGAACAACCGTTACCATCAAGATCAGCAACAATTCATCGGAAAAATTTCTTACGAACGGGGAAGTAATCAAGTTCGACGGATTTTTGCGCGTTTATAAAGAAGACGATGACGATGAAAATCAGGATGAGTCGGTCGAATCCCTTCTGCCTCCCATGCAGTTGGACGACTCATTGAACCTTTCGGAAGCAACAGCCAATGAACGTCTTACGCAAAGACCGCCTCGTTATACCGAAGCAAGTTTGGTGCGTAAATTAGAAGAATTGGGGATCGGCCGGCCTTCCACATACGCACCGACCATTTCGACAATTCAGCAACGCGGCTACGTAATCAAAGGGAATAAGGACGGAGACGCGCGGGAATTTACCACATTGGTATTGAAAAACAAAAAACTTACATCGCAGACAAAAACCGAGACTGTCGGAGCCGACAAAAATAAATTAATTCCAACCGATTCGGGGATAGTTGTTAACGATTTTCTGATTACCAATTTTCCCCATGTATTAGAGTACAATTTTACGGCCGATTTAGAGAAAGAGTTCGACAAAGTGGCAGATGGAGAAATGAAATGGACGGATACGCTACACAAGTTTTACGACTTGTTTCATCCGATAGTAGAAAAAGTTTCGTCAGCACGTACCGATCATAAAGTCGGCGAGCGTTTTTTGGGAGAAGACCCCAAGACAGGTAAACCGGTTTCGGTAAAAATCGGTCGTTTCGGGCCTTATGCTCAGATTGGTTCGGCGGACGACAAGGAAAAACCGCAATTTGCTTCTCTAACGAAGGGACAATCGATTGAAAGCATCTCTTTAGAAGAGGCTTTGCACTTGTTTGGTTTACCGAGAACGTTGGGCGAATGGGAAGGGAAAGAGATAATCGCAGCCGTTGGCCGTTTTGGGCCTTACCTGAAGTACGACAGTAAGTTTACTCCTATTCCCAAGAGCTACGACCCCTATCACATTACTTTGGAGGAAGCCGGTCTATTGATAAAGGAGAAAAAAAATCGCGACGCCAACAAGGTCATCAAGTCATTTACGGAAGATGCCGGTTTGCAAATTTTAAACGGTCGTTTCGGTCCGTATATTTCTTATAACAGGACGAATTATAAAGTTCCTAAAGATTTGATTCCTGCTGAGTTATCGTATGATGAGGTAGTAAAAATCATCCGATCGGCTTCCGAAAAACCGGCGAAGCAGAAAACTCGGAAGGTAAGTGGAAACAGTAAAAAATAAGCGTTGACCTTAGCGTTTTTCGATTTCCATAATTGACCGATAAACAAACGAATAAAAAATATTATAAAAAAGATGGAGCAAAAGTGTTGCGGAATCAAAAATAAGCAGTATCTTTGCACCGCAATTGAGAGAATTGCAAGAGAAAAAGAAAGATGGTGTGGTAGTTCAGCTGGTTAGAATACCTGCCTGTCACGCAGGGGGTCGCGGGTTCGAGTCCCGTCCATACCGCGCGTAAAGTCGCTGATTCCAGCGACTTTTATCATTCATAAGGAATTACAGCGGACTTCAATTGGACACGAATAGACAATAATAGACATGATTGTACTCTTTTTTCGTACAAATTTGAAGGAAGTACGAAAAGTTGTACGAAAATTTCGGTAAATAAAAATTTTATTTAACATCATGGATAACGTACAGTTGCGCTATGTTTTCGACAGATTGAAGCAAGCAAACAACGACACCAAAAAAGGACTTCTACAAATTGAAGCACGAAAATCCGGCACTAATGTAAAAAAGTTAATTTCGACCGGCGTACATCTTTATAAGAATCAATTTTCAGACCGGAACGGCTTTACCTGTAAGAACCACGACAACGCCCCGGCGATTACCGGCAAAGTTACTCGAATGTTCCGGCAGATCGAAGCTTTTGTCCTGTCGGATAAATGCAGTTGCTTAGACGACATCCGGAATTGGAACCGGAACGAATCCGAAATTCATTCCGTCGTGGAATTTATGCGCGATTCTTTGCGAAAGCGCAACCCATCGGCGGCCATAATGGAACATCACAATGTTTTGATTCGACAAATTCAGGAATTTGGCCGAATTAAAGTCTTTTCGGACATTACGTATGAAAACATTGCCGATTTCGATCTCTTTTTACGCAGAACAATCCACTCTCAACCCACCTTATACAAGCGTCACAGTACGTTTAAATCCTACATTGTTGACGCAATTAACCGGGGAATGTGTCCGTCCAATCCCTATATTCAATTCAAAATACAAAAAGGGAAAAGTAAAACGCCGACGTTTTTGAGCGAATCGGAAATAAAACAGATTCAAGCATATACGCCGGTCAATGAAAAATTGCAGAAAGTAAAGGATTTATTTATTTTTCAGTGCTTTACCGGAATGGCTTTTGTTGACGTCATGAACTTTTCAAAATCAGACATTTCTGAAGTTGACGGTATGAAAATAATCCGGAGTAGCCGGGTTAAAACGGATGAATCGTTCATTTCCCTGTTCCTTCCGGAAGCCGAAAAAATAGCGGAAAAATACGATTATCAATTACCAAAATTGAGCAATCAAAAATATAACGACTATCTCAAACTGTTAGGCGCCGGCGCCGGAATAAATAAAAACATCACTTCGCACGTTGCCCGGCATACTTTCGCTACTTACCTGATTAATAAAGATATTCCCGTAGAAAGTGTTTCAAAGGCGCTGGGACATGCAAGCATTAAACAGACGCAACATTACGCCAAGCTCGCTGGGAAAAAGGTAATCCACGATATGAGTAAACTGCTGCAAAAGCCGGCAGAGTAGTATTTTAATCTACCGGATAAAACGTCCCTTCAACGACCGGCAATGCACCGCGGTTATTGAATTTAGTTTCTAATGATATGCAGATAAACTCTTTATTTTT
>JAISNS010000075.1 GCA_031276105.1 Dysgonamonadaceae bacterium | reverse complement strand
GGACTGGCTCCAAAGAGATATACTTTGGCGCGGGCTGCAAGGGCAGCGCCTTTCGTGGGCTTCATGATTTCGGTATTGCTGCGACTGTCCGGCAAATCAACGGCTGCCAGCGCCAGTTCAGAAGTAATGAAATCGACGCACTCATGGTACGGACTGCGCGGAATGGAGAGGTCTTCGTAGCTGTCGGTAAAATCAACGCCTTCGTCGGGCAAAAGGGGTATCGGCCCGTATTTGCGCAAAAGCAACCAATAGTAGTACGCCCGCAGGAAACGGGCTTCCGCTTTTGTTTCCCGGATATACCTTTCCAAATCTTCGACATTCATGGCTTCGCGAATATTGTCGCCGTCGCGGAGGCGGTCGATGTTGTGAATATAGATGGAAGCGTTGCGAATAGCGAAATAACATACAAACCACTGGTTTTGAAGAAATGTTTCGGGATATT
Source organism: Dysgonamonadaceae bacterium (assembly GCA_031276105.1). Classification (GTDB taxonomy): domain Bacteria; phylum Bacteroidota; class Bacteroidia; order Bacteroidales; family Azobacteroidaceae; genus Azobacteroides. The sequence continues at coordinate 6,336 of JAISNS010000075.1, read as the reverse complement.
GTCCGCCGCGATAAATGCGGTAGGAAGCGAGTTGATCCTCTACCAAATCGGTTTCTTTTTCGCGGTCGGTATAGTACATATCGTCCGAAATGAAGTTGAACTGATTGGTGTTCTGTTCCTTGATGCAGACGTCCCAGTTGTCGTTGTGGCGCAGGTCGATATATACGCCGGCCAGCCAGCGTTTGGAGTAGTCCATGTCTTTAAATACTTTCTCTACATCCAACTGGTCGTCGAGCAGGTATTCTACTTCCAGATAGTCGGAGCAGGACTTGAATGAAAAGACAAGCAATGCGGCGTACAGGTAAACGAGTGAACGAGTAACGCGGCGACTGTGTTTTAAAAATAAATGTTTCATATTATATAATTGTTTGATGTTATAAACTGATTGTCATCCCCAGCGTAAAGGTTTTGGAAATCGGATAATCCATTCCTTTGCCGCTACTGAGTTCGGGATCCCAAATTTTCAAATAGTCCCATACGAAAAGATTCGAACCGATAAAATGGAAACGGATATTACCGACATGCCAAGCGGTGGTAATGCGTTTCGGGACGGTGTAACCCACTTCCAGCGTTTTGAAACGGAGGTAAGCGCCGTTACGCAGCCAGTAAGTAGAATTGCGGTAGTTGTTGGCATTGCCGCCGTAGCTGAGACGGGGATATTTGGCGTTGGTATCCGGATTGTCTTCCGACCAGTAATTGCCCACCAAATCGGTCAGGATATTTCCCCAGGGAAGCGTATTTCCCTCATAAATTTCGGAAAAGGGATATACTGCCGGGCCGTTGACGAAATAGGCGCTTTCTCCGGCTCCCTGAAAATGCACATTGAAATCGAAGCCGTTCCATGCCGCCGACAATCCTACGCCATAAACCAGATTCGGTATGCGGGTCGTTCCGATAGCCACTTCGTCGTTGCCGTTGATAACGCCGTCGCCGTTGATATCCTTGTATTTAATATCGCCGGGCATATACGCTCCGAACTCCTGTTTGGGGCTATTGCGGATATCGTCGTAGCTTTCGAACAAACCGAGCGCAATCAGGCCTTTGGCCTGTTCCCAGCGGTAGCCTTGCTTCATTTTGTAAGGCAACGCATTGGCTTCTTCGTCGTATTCGAGCACCTTGTTGCGGGTGTAGGTAATATTGCCGCGCATGGTCATATCCACTTCGCCGATCTTTTGAGTGATGTTGAACTGACCATCGAATCCCCTGTTTTCCATTTTCCCGATGTTGGCCCAGGGATTTGAATGAAGGAGGCCGTCATATCCCGGCAAGTGACTCCGCTCCATGTAAATATTGCTGCGCGTATCTCTAAATACGTCGAAAGCGCCGGAGAAACGGCTGTCCCAGAGGTTAAAGTCCAAACCGATGTTGTGTTTGGTTGCCACTTCCCACGTCAGGTAGTCGGCAGCCAATGACCATTCCGCCAAACCGATATATTGTGAATTGGCAACACTTCCTTCATTTCCTATTCCGCTGTAATTCGGACTGTTGATATCTCCATAGTTATAACCCTCAGCGAAATAACCGATAGAGCCTATGTAAGGGAAGCGGATGATATCATTGCCTTTTTGAATTTTGTTATTCCCTACCTGTCCGTAAGAATAACGGATTTTCAGCATTTCGAAAATGGAGGTCAGGTTTTTCATTAACGGCTCTTCCGAAATATTCCATGCCGCCGAAATAGCTGGAAAGAATCCGAACTGATGTCCGGTTTTGAAGACTTCGGAACCGGTGTATCCGCCGTTAAATTCAACAAAGTAGCGACTGAGGAAATCGTAAGAGACACGTCCGGACAAACTTTGGTCACGGCGCGGAATACCGCGTGCAACGATGTTTCCTACATCGGACGTTTCGGCCTGTTCGCGCTGGGCGTATTTCAGGAATACGCCTACGTTGTGGGTCTGGTTGAAGAGGCGGTTGTAAAACAGGTCTCCTTCGAGGTTGTAAATCCGCTCTCCCCAGGATTTGGATCGCTGCTCCATCAACTGTTCGGGTGAAATGCGCCGGAAAACGAGGTTTCCTTCGGTGTCGCGGCGGCGCTGGGTGTTGTGCTGTTCCGGCCATTTGATGTGTTGGATATTGTTTTTATTGTCGGAGTCGAAAGCAAAACGTCCGTTAAAACGCAAGCCCTTGGTGATAAAGTCGAAATTCTGCTCGAAAGTGATATTGGTTTCCACTTTGCTTCGCCAGGCTTCGTTGTAACCGGTTTGCGTGGCCACCACCCAAGGGTTGGTGAAATCGCCTTTTCCGTAAGCGGGCGTTAAACCGTTGGAATACGACAGCGGAGTGGCTACCGGCGAATAGCCGACAATCGACTTCCAAATATCAATCCCTTTGTCATTTATCCTTCTTAGATAGGTAGTCCCTCCGTCGGTCAGGTAAAAGACTTCGTAGGATTGAGGCAATCCGGCGCGGTTTTGTTTTTCGAGAAAGCCGGAAACGCCAATCCGCAACAGCGAAGTGGTGGTAATGTCGATATCGGAATTCATCCGGTAGTTGTAGCGTTCCAAATTGCTGTTGGTGTTGTAATCTTTCAGCGCCTGATCGGCTTTGTACATCCCTCCTTCGTTGACATAACTGCCCGAAACGAAATAACGGGCGGTTGTTCCTCCCCCGCTCAGATTGATCGAAGCGCGGTAGGTGCTTGCGCCGTCTTTCAGCAATACATCTTTCCAATCGACATTCGGATAGAGGTCGGGATCGAGATTGTTTTCGATAATCGTTATTTCCTGTTCGGTGTAGAACGGTTCGAGGTTGCGCGTACTTCTCGCTTCATTGATTAAGCGGGCGTAAGTGGGGCCATCGACAAATTCGGGCGTGCGGGTACGGGTGTTGTAACCGTATTCGAACTTGCCGGTGATATTGATTTTTCCGGAATCGCCTCTTTTCGTGGTAATAATGATAACGCCGTTGGCGCCGCGCGAGCCGTAAATGGCGGTGGCGGAAGCGTCTTTCAAAATGGAGAACGATTCGATGTCTTCAATATTGATTTCATTGAACGGACGCTCAAAGCCGTCGACCAGCACCAAGGCGCTGGAACCGGCTCCAAAAGTGGAAATACCGCGTATCCAGAACTCCGACTGATTGGAGCCGGGTTCGCCCGAAAGCTGCATGGCAACGACTCCGGCTACATTTCCCGCCAAAGCGTTGGTAATGTTTGCCGTCGGCACTTTCAACGTTTTTACGTCAACGGTGGTAATAGCGCCCGTAACGGATACTTTTTTCTGCGATCCGCTGGCCGTAACTACCAATTCGTCCAGTACGCTGCTTTCGCTGGGAAGCAACCGTACGTTGATTTCAATTTTGCCGTCCACCGAAACCGCGTATCCGGCCAGTTCTATTTCCTGCCGGTCGTAGCCGATAAACGAGTAAACCAGCGTGGCGTTTCGCTTCACTTTTAACGTGTATTTCCCGTCGAGGTCGGCTGCTACGCCAAATCCCGGCTCGTTTTTCACGTAAACACTTACTCCGACCATCGGTTCGTTGTTTTCGTCGGTAACGACACCCGAAACCTGTACGCTGTTGTCCTGCGCCCAAACAGTGGGCAGGCAAAAGAAGAGCAACAGCGCCGCTATCAAAAAAGATTTCACGCTTCTATGCGCGTTCATTAAATATTCTTGTTTCATAATGTATATATCATTTATTGTTTATTCTACTTTGATGGATCGGATACGGCGGTTGTCGCGGTCGGCGACATAGAAGGTATTAATATCGCTATCGTAAATAATACCGAAAGGCCCGTCGAATTGCGCATCGCGCAAAGCGCCGTCGGAGAATCCGGGACGACCGGGACGACCGGCAAATGTCGAAACCTGTCCACCTGGCGTTACCATGCGGATACAGTTATTTTCGCCATCGCATACGTAGAAATTATCGTCTTTATCAAAAGCGCCCTGCTGCGGCTGGTTGAAAAGGGTTTCGTTAAGACCTACCCCGTCTTTGAATCCCGATTTCTGCCGGGTGCCGACAAAAGGCGTCGGATTCTCAAAAAGATTCTTGTCAAAATTATATTGAGTCCGGGCAATGTAGTGCTGGTTTTTACTTACGATGTAGGCAAAACTTCCGCTGGGCGCAATCTGGATATTAAATTCCCAATTGACGTCCTGCACCTTAAATACATAATGAGTGCCTTCCTTTCCGTCTTCGTTGAGTTCCGTAGACGATTTTCCGTAACGCCAAGGGGTAGCGGAACGGTTGAAGACTTTATAAACCTGCGACTGGTTGTACGAATTAAACCAGTAATCGCCCGAAACGGGGTGTATGGCTCCGCCGTTGCACTGCTTGTGTCTCATCACGGTTTTCCAGGGGGCCAAGAAACGGCGAGTAACCGAGTCGCGCGGAAGGATGATGGTTCCGTTCCAGTCCCATTCGTTGCCGTCGTTGGCAATAATCATGGTGTCGCGGTTGTAAACGCCGTCGTCCTTATTTAAGGTAAAGGCGATGGTTCGCGGACGGTCGACGCCGTTACCGGTACGGAAGACGGTGTGAACCGTTTTGTCGTACAAGTCGATGTAACGCAGGCTGACGTTTTCTTCAATCAGGTAGATGTTTTTCTTCACCTTCCCGTTGCTGTCTTTCGGGCCGTCGTAGTCGGTATCGAAAGCGAGCCAGAAAGGACTTTGGAACTGCGCCTTTTTGAAAGGGCCATCCACCACGGCGGTGTTTCCGTCCTGGTCGGTAAACCCGAGAAAGGTGGAAACGTTTCGCGTGTAAGTGTAAACCAGTTCTTTTTCATTACTTACCGCCCCCCCGACAAGTATCTTTATGGATGCGTTAACCGATTCGCCGTCTTGCGGGTCGTCGTTTTCGCCGCGCAAGGAAGGCGCCAAACAATAGAGAAGCGTTCCTTCGGGGTTCACGCCAATCACTGCGGCTTTTTTGTCGTTGATAAGTACCGAAATACTGTCTTTGAAGCCGCTGAAATTTTCGCCGGAGATGAGCAACTGCGTAGCTACGCGCGCACTGTCGGGCGTAAACGAGGTAATCCTAACCGGTCTGGAAGGATCGTAGTGAACTTTTTCCGGTTCTCCCAAATCGTCTTCACAAGCGGTAAAGACGAACGTAAAGAATAGACAAGGAGCGACTAAGGCCTTCCACAATCTTCGTGTTTTCTTTTGTTTCATTTTTTTTTAATTATTAGTACTAAGATTATTGAGAAATTTATTTATTATTAAATATTAGTGACGAGTGACAAGTGACGAGTGACAAGTAAACGAGTGACGAGTGACCGGAGATTACAGGAAATTGTGAAATCCGGCTTGGCGCGATTGGCGCGATTAAAATCAGTCGCAATTTTTACGTTTGCAGATGCGTTGTTCATGGAATTATTAAAATTAAAATTAAATTTCGGGGCGCAATATAAAAAAAGGAGGATTACAAAAAGGATTACAAAAAGGATTACATGCCAAAAAAAAGATGTAATCTTTTAAAAAAAGTCGAAAAAGGGCGGCTTGGGGGGATAAAAACTAAAAGATAAAAGATAAAAACTAAAAGATAAAAGATAAAAGATAAAAGATAAAAGATAAAAACTAAGAACTAAAAACGCAGTTTCTTGATAAGTATGCCCTATCTGGCAAGAAATACGCCGGTAGGGGATTCATATCAAGAATAATATGAAACCTCTAACGAGGTTTAGGGTGGGTAATGATAATATCGTTTCTATTGATATGTATGCCCTAACGGGCCAGAACGTTCTGATTTCCGCTGTGGAAGAGGGGATTGCGGGTCAAGCCCATAGCCGTCAGGCTAAGCGCCGTAAATACCTCATTTTCACCTAATTTCTTCCAACAAAACAACCTCAGTAGTAGCAAATGATAAAATAGATATTCTCCGACCTCATTAACCTCATTATTCATTTTATTATAATAAGGTAATGAGGTCGGTGTGAATGATGTGCTTATTCATTGCTACTGAGGTGGTTTTGTTAAATAGAATTAGGTGAAAATGAGGTTTTGCTATGCTTAACCTGACGGCTATGGGGTCAAGCCCGCAATGACAGAGAGGGAGAATGCCTGTAGGCGTTAGAAGGAAAAGGCATCTCACATTTTCGGCATGTGCAAACAGATAGCATTAAATTTCCAATTTTTTGATGATTCCAATGCACAAAATCCTACCGCGTGAAGTATAATCTTTGCTGTTCTCATAAATAGTCGTTATCTTTGCTCAAAAATAATTCATAATTCATAATTCATAATTAATCCACGTATGAAAACAAACAAATTAGTATTAGTTATTATTTTATTATTCAGCATGATAACACTAAAAGCACAAATCGCGGGAGACTGGAAAGGTACGTTAAACGTACAAGGTATGGAATTGGAACTCATCCTCCACATCAGC
>JAISNS010000050.1 GCA_031276105.1 Dysgonamonadaceae bacterium | reverse complement strand
TGATAATACTAAAATTTTTGTTCTCATTGTAATTGTTGTTTATTAAAAATTTATAATTGTTAATTCCTAATTCTAACGCCGTCAGGCGTATCCTGTGAATAACCCCCAGATTTATCTGGGGGTAAGCGGCGTTCTTCTCCCCCTCTGCGAACGCCGGATGGCGTTGCCCTTTTATCAGGAAACGATAGTGTGACGCCTTCGGCGTTCATCTGGGGAAAGGCCACGTTTGCCCCCGGATAAATCCGGGGGTTATTCACAGGGTACGCCTGCCGGCGTATTGCAATCCCGCACACGTTTGAGTGCGATGCCCGCACACGTTCGAGTGCGGCGACCGCACACGCACACGCTCGTGCACCGCACCCGTGCAGACACCCTGCACCGCTCGGTGCAGACACCCTGCACCGCTCGGTGCAGACATCGTGCACCGCTCGGTGCAGACATCGTGCACCGCTCGGTGCAGACATCGTGCACCGCTCGGTGCAGGGCAAAAGGCAAAAGGTGCAAGGTACAGGATACGCGGCTTTGCCGCTCCTGCACCTTGCACCTTATACCCTGTACCTCCCCTGCACCTTTTACCTTTAGCCTTGAACCTGCTGTGTGTGTGTGTGTGTGTGTGTGTGTGTGTGTGTGTGTGTGTGTGTACGCATAATTCCGTTAACTTCCAAGCTTTGGAAGTTAATAATGTGGAATAAACTGTAAATTTCGGAGGCTGCCATATTTGCTATTGTTTTACAAAAACCGCTGCAAATGTAATTTGTTTATTCGAATTATGCAAATGTTTTTGAAAAAAAAGTGAATGAGGCAAAAAACGGGCAGCAAAAGCGCAAAAAAGTTTTGCGGTAATTGCCCGTAGGGCAATAATATCAATAGAAAAACGGCGTCTGTTCTTGTTCCCTATTCCCCGTAGGGGATGAATAAAAAGCGCCGAAAGGGAAGCCCTACGGGCAATTGGCGATACGGGGGGGGATATCGAGGGTATCCTGTTTTTCTATTGATATTATTCCCCTACGGGGAAGTGTAGAGACGCGATTGATCGCGTCTCTACTTGCCTGTTTCAGAAAATATAACTATATTTGCCTCGTAAAATAACAATAAGGAATAGGTATCGGTGAGCAAAGGGGGGTAGCAAATTCCTCGTGCATTATTTTCGTAGCGGAAATTTAAACAATAATAATAAAATGTATAAACGTATAAATGTAAAAATACTATGGGAACAGGTATTATAGGAGGAATTCCGCTTGTGTTTCGTTTTGGTAGCAAGTGGAGATACTCGGAAATGGACGCAAAACGGGATAAAGAGAGATTTATCAAACATGCGCCAAAAGATTTTTTTGACTTCTACAACGAAGAACTGCACGACCTTGAAATCAGCAAGACGAAAAGCCTACCGGTGACGTATTATGTGATAAAACCGGAAATATTATTGCCGAATTTCAAAGAGTATTTCTACAAATTTAACGAACTAATTGGCGAATCCGATTATCCGGATGACTATGAAAAATTCAATGACGAATATGATGTTGTGGTGAAATCTAATGATTTGAAGAAGTTTATCGAATATTTCACCGACTCGAGAGGTGAACCTTATATGTTTTCCGAGGTTGAAATGTCGTATGTGGACGTCAGTAAGAATTTGCTTATCTATCGTGGAAGTTACAAAGCAATATTGGAAGAATGGACATCGTTGCAGCACATGGAACGGCTGTTATGGGCGGCAATGGATCATCCTCTGGCAAAAGTTACGAGAATAGGTATGTCGTTATAACTACTTGACCCGCAATCTCCCTGATTAAATGCAGTGCATTGTTCAGGAGTAATGTTTTTGACAAAATCAAATGTATCTTTTTTGTAACAAAAATGTAGAAGAATCGTAACTATCCATCCGTAACTTTGCCGCGTCATAATAATTATAAATAAATGAAACAAAATCGAATTTGCAAAGGAATTATTCTTTTGTTGAGCAGTTTATGCATCTTTCCCGATGTGCACGGGCAGAAAGTTTCGGGCTATATTCAATCGCAATATCAATGGGGTGAAAAAGATGCCACATTGAAAGTCGGCGCCCCGAACGAAAATCCCGAAAAGACATTCAACCGGATAGGCGTCCGGCGTGGGTTCATTAAATTTGTTTATGAAGAAAGTTTGGCGTCCGGTGTATTTCAATTGGACATAACCGAAAAAGGCGTCGGATTCAAAGATGCTTACCTTCAAGTCAAAGACCCATGGTTTAATACTCTGGTCGTGAAAGCCGGCATATTCGACCGCCCGTTCGGGAATGAAATCAGTTATTCTTCTTCCCGTCGCGAATCGCCCGAACGTTCTGCTATTTTTCAGACTTTATTTCCCGATGAACGCGATTTAGGCGTCTTGCTGCTATTGCAGGCAGCCAAAACATCGCCATGGAATTTTCTGAAATTAGAGGGCGGATTATTTGCCGGTAACGGTATCAAACAGGAAACCGACAGCCGGAAGGATTTCATCGGGCATCTATCGGCAGAAAAGAGTTTTGGAAGCGATCTGCAAATCGGCGGAGGCGTTTCGTATTACAATGGAAGCGTTTATCAAGGCAGTGAAAATGTTTTCCGCATGAATGGACAAGCGTTTATCGTTGATAATACCCCCGGCAATAAAGGTCGATTTGCTAAACGCGAATATTTGGGGTTGGATGCCCGGTTCTGTTTGCTAAGCGCAGCAGGTATGTCGCAAATCCGGGCAGAATATTTGTTCGGACAACAACCCGGAAGATCCTCCGGCAGCAAAAGTCCCAATGCCTCTACCCTACCCGATTCCGATACTTATATCCGCAATTTTCGGGGAGGTTACGTGATTTATATTCAGGATTTCGGAACAAGTCCGTTTTCGGCTGTCCTGAAATACGACTTCTACGATCCCAACACCCGGATAAACGGCAACGCTATCGGGTTAAACGGCACAGGAACAGGAGATATTGCTTGCCGAACTTTCGGTTCCGGACTTTTATGGCGGGCAAACAACCATATCCGCGTACAAGCCTATTACGAAATCAATCGCAACGAACAAACGGAAAACATATCCGCTTACCGTAACGACCGGCAAGACAACGTGTTTACTCTCCGCCTTCAATACAAATGGTGAAGAAATGCAACGCTTTATTACCAAACCGGATAACCCGGATTTTGTGTTATATCCGGGTTTACGGTTACTTCCCTCTCCGGAATTGGCAATAACAGTTGATATTCAAGGATATTTAAAGTTTGAGTTGCTTTTCCGAAGCGTTTTAAAGTAAAAAACCATAATCCTTCGTTTTGCAATTCATTTTTCCAAGCGTTTAGCACTGTTTCTTCTGTTACGGAAGTTGTGTATTCAACTCCTTGCCTTGCTCCGATTTGGTTCAGGTAAATCAGAGCGCGTTCCGTATTGCCTGTCTGATAGGAAGCTTCTGCGGCCGACAGTAAAATTTCCGCATACCGGCATACGGGCATATAGTTTCCTTTTTGAATCAATTTACGGTAAGGAAGATTGGAAGGTTGTTCATCGTTTGGTAATTCAAAAAGGGTTTCCGTAGAATTTCCGGCGTAAATGGCATCAAAATTGCTACTTAGCGTGTATTTACCGCTGTTAATGATGTTTACGGCCTTATTGAAAGCATTGTTAAAATCCTTTTTATACAAATAGGCTCTTGTTTGGACGGCTTGTGCAAAATACTTGGAACATCCAACTTGCGATGCGTCATCCGGCAACACTGCATAAACATGCTCAAGTTCGCTGATGACGAATTCCAATACTTCATTTTTTGAAGTACGCGAAATAATTGGATTGTCCTCAAGAAGAGGTGATGTTATAAGTGGAATGTCTCCCCACAAATCAATCATATTCAAATAGATATAAGCTCTGTAAGCTCGCGCATAAGTTACATATTTTTCCGCCCAGTCTTTCTCCGATTTTTCCAACTGAAAGATTGTTTGATTCAAATCATGAACCGTTCGATAGGCTTTTCTCCATAATTCATTAATTATATTGGTATTGGGCGTATGATTGTGAAAATAAACGTCGTGTAAATTGAAAGGGTATATATCTTCTCCATCAATAGAATTTGTATAAACGGCATCAAATAAATACAGATTTTGAGCAAACGAATACATAGTCGCAAGCGCCTGCGCTAAGAAGCGTTGTACATTTTCTTCCCTCTCAAAAAAGTGTTCTAACACAATAACCGAGTCTTCTTCGTAAGGATCGCCGATTTGCCCGTCGCCATCGCCGTCGATAAATAACTCAAAGGCTCCGATTTCGACTGTCTTTCCTAATTCGGAATAGCGGGTTTTAATGTGTTTCTTGATTTGAGAATAGCTCAAACCCAAACTGGATTGGGTAATTTTTGCTTTGATTTCGTCCGAAATCGTACCATCGACCAAGTCGTTACGAATTTCGTTTGTAAATTCGGAAAATTGGGCGTCGCTTCTGCCGTTCAACAGGACGGAAGAAATGGCAATCAAAATATTAGCAGCTGTGTTGTTGTCGGTAATGCTGATTTTTTCCGGATTGAGCGTTTCGTCGTTAATCAAAAACGCGCTTAACAACTCCTTATGTGCTTGCTGTTTAGCTTGCGAAAAACTGATGCCTTCGGCAACGAGTTTCAAAACGCGGGGCATTACCAAGTGGGTCAGAATATTCACATTGATTTTCGCGTTGTCTGTTTCAGAAATGTCTGCCAACGATTCCAAAATAATCGGCGCATCGGATAATTGTCCTGTAAATTCATTAAAATAGAAGCCATTAACCGACAATTTAACGTATTGGGAAACAAGCGAAGTGGAAGCGATGATTGAGAAAGCCCCTTCGTTGTCTGTTTTTGCTTCGAATACACGTCCGGTTCCACTCAAATTGCTATCCAGTTCGTATATACTTACAGACGATCCGGAAATGAAAGGCCCTTTTTCAACCAATCCTTCAACGCTATTTAATTTGATATTACTCACAGGCGGCATATTATCGCACGAAAAAAACGCCGCTAAGAGGATGAATAGATATACCTGTTTCATTGTTTATAATTTTTAAAATTCCTTATAAATTCTTGCATATTTAGATGGCGTCAAAAATACAAAAAATATTCTAATCTATCATTAAATAAACGTTTTAAAAGGTTGTAACGCCCTATTTTCATGGCTAAATCTTTTTTTGTGGCGCCGGAGAAAATGGAACGCAGATAACGCAGATATTTTTAAACTAAAA
>JAISNS010000343.1 GCA_031276105.1 Dysgonamonadaceae bacterium | reverse complement strand
CCAACCGCCAAGAACGAGAACGAAAGTTGACTCTTATCCAGCAAACTCAAAAACATTGATCAATTTTTAAAAACGCCTATTCAGTCGTTGAGTGCCGCAACCTGGTCGATGTCCTTGCGGCCTGCCTTTCATTGTGAAATTCCGTTTTGGTTTACCCCGATTGCGGTTTCGCCTGACGCCTGTAAAAATTCGACCTCTTCATCCGCCGGCTCGGATTCGTAGTACGCACCAGAGTCCCACAGTTCGATAATCTTGTTTGCTCCTTTCTCGTTATACCGAAAGTTCGAGACCTGTTTGCTGTGTCCGGCGGCCTTATCCAAGACAAAAATCCCATACTCGGGAGTTTTTAGATTGAACTTGTTTGAAATTTTCCCCACCAAGTTGGCGCTGATGTCGCGTCGCTTGCCAACTTCAGTAGCAGAGTAGGTCTTTTCGACTTCCGGTAGCGGGATCAATGGTTCTCCAGCGATCAGGAGCGCGACATGGCTTGCGATAGACCGAAGGGAGTCCCCGGACAGCACGTCTTTGAACTCGTTTCCGAGCGCCTTTAAAATGCTGGCCTGTTTGCTTCTGGCGTTTTTTTCCATAATGTCAAGACGCTTGCGCTGGCCCAAATCCGCGAGGAAAATGTGGATAACTTTCGCATGATACTTAAGACCTATAAACCATAGGGACTTTATTCTATGTTTTTACTGGAAGCTTTCAAAATATTTTTAAGAGGAATATTCTTCTATATTTTAGGCAAACAACATTTGCATCAGCTATAATTGACTGATGCTTTCATTATATTTTACCTAAATAACTGTTGCAAAAACTAATTTTATTCTTAGTTCATTTAGATAGCCATTGATTAAATGATATAAACTCCATTAAACATTCAAACCCTCTGTACACATAGCTTCTTCAATACTTCTCGCAATCGATCCTGTACTCGCCTCATCATATACAAAAATTGACCGCTCACCTTCAATGTTATCTTCCTCGCATGACTTACTAATAATCCCGCTATGCTGTAAAACATGAACCTTACCGTTTTGGGGCGTGCTGATTGACATTCTTCCGGTAGAACATGGGTTTTCATCAGATTATGCAGCGATAACGCCAATACCGCTATATTCCAATAAGCCGCGTTCGCTCCGAATTGATGCGATACAATATGTCCCCCTGCCAGTTCTTCTTTCAAAATATGATGAACCTCTTCTGACTTTCCACAGCGGCCCCTATGCCACCGAATCAACTCTCCTCCCTCCTGGTCCAATACATTGCTCACTATCGCAAATATTTTATAGGCTTTTCCATTCATCTCCGTCAAATGGAGCTTCTTCACATTTTCATTCTCTTTTTCTAGATTTTCTATCGTTTCCTGCAAGGGAAGCTCCAGCTGAGTTTCTTCGATATGCAATTTCACTCGTTCTTTGTCTTTTAATATCACTTCCTCACGCATTACAAAAAAACGAAATTCCTCGTTCTTCCCACTCTTACTCAATTCACTGCTCGTATAGGCGACTTCCGCCCACTCCTGATTCGTCGCCTTCAGCCCTTTTTTCGTCTCTTTGTATATCGGTTGCCATGCATTCTCAGGCACAAGCTTTGCCGCGTCCCGAAGCTCTTTTGTTACAAGACATGCAATAGCAAAATTAATGACGCCAAATCTTTCGTTCGCGCCTGACGCGCAGTATCTCAGCAAATTGATCTGATAACCAGCGCTGTCGCTGCGCAACTGTACTTTTTGTACTCCAGCCGGAGTGTTATCGAGGATTCTTTTGAATTCTTCCAATTGTTGGTAGCCGGGGGTGACGTTGCCGTCCCGGAATTGTGTACCGACAATAATGTCGTACTCCGGGCAATACGTATTGAATGTTTCGTAAGCTTTTTTTCCGAGATAATTGAAAAGAGCGTCACTATTTGAGGTATTAATGAATGTAGCGTCTTGGTCCAACGTTATTATGGTATGCGGATTCAGTTTATAGGCTTGTTCCCAGAGATGAAAATGAATTTTAGCAAATCCGGCAAGATTGTCATTTTCGTTCGGAATAAAAGATCTTCCTTGACCACGTTGTTTGTTAGCTTCATTATTGTCGAATTTGTTCAAATAAGCTCGAGCAGTGGATGGAGAAGGAACTTCTAATCCTAAAGGTCCAGCTCCTAACATGTTTCTGCAATGATTCAGATGATCGAGGGCTTCACCCCCCGCAAGCTGCATGATGACCAGAGACTTGATAATCTGGTCATCCTTGTAACCTTTTGCCCCAGAGGCATTAATATTGATCCGTATCACTTCAGGCAGGCCTAATGCATCGAAAAATTCAACAGCTGGTTGTAATCCTGTGAAATTATTAATTTTATTCATAGAGTAATTTTTATCAATCTCTATTTCCGAAAAATTTATCATGATTCTAGGACATCCCTTCAATTAAAATTTGTAAACATAAATATATAATATCATATTTAAAAATATAATCAATAGAAAATATTAATTATATATAAAATAATTGAACAACATAACTGAATAAAGCTACATATAATTTTCTATAGTTATGGGGGGGGGAAAAAGAGAAATGGAAATAAATTTAAGTTTATTTCGTAATGATTTTAATAACGTTTTTCCCAATCTTCTACTTGTGCTGTTACCGAACCTTGCACCATTTGGTGAAAAGAATAAAACAAACCATTCCTTGCTTTGGCTGGATTAACAGGATTTTTCCAAGTTCATCTCGCGGTTTTGGGAGTTACTATTTTGAAAGCTTCCAGTAAAAACCTAGAATAAAGTCCCTATGGTTCATAGGTCTTAAGTATCATGCGAAAGTTATCCACATTTTCCTCGCGGATTTGGTCTCCACAGCGCCTCTTGCATCGTCTTTTGGCGGTGCTAACCGTGAAATTTTTGAGGAAATGGGGTATAAATTCGATGATCGCGGGGGCGTCATCCAAGAACCACAAGGGTCGCCTGAAGAGATTGCAGCCAGATATGACGAGGCGAAGAAACGCCGAAATTCTATGCCGGCCGCCGAGCCCTTAGCACAACAAGCACAAAATCAGGCAACCGCTACCGCACAAGCAACGACAAGCGCACTGAACGCGGCTCCCATAAAAACAGAGGTCAATAACAACATCGTCGTCAAGAATGAACCCATACCCGTCGTTCTCGAAGTGGACGGGGAAAAGTTGGGCGAAGCGCAAATCGGTTTTAGCCACCTACAAGAAATACGTTCGGGGAATGCTGAATAATGGAGCGAACAGAGGAATTGATGCGTATTGCCGACCTGGATACAGGGGCCCGTGTCGTCTTTCATTTAAACCCCGAAATGTTCCAGGACGATAAAACGACGGAGTTTGCCAGCATAGGGATACCCGGCATGAGTCACCCGAGGATACAGTACACAGGCGGAGGAGAGCGCACGCTCTCCTTTTCTGCCTTCGTCCATTCGGGCATGACGGAAGACGTTCCGGCGGGAATCCGCCTCCTGCAATCTTGGCAATATGCTGAATATCAAAACGGAAGGCTGATAAAAGCCCCGCATCGTCTGTTGATTATCTTTGGCGATACATGGCCGGACGAGCAATGGGTTCTAAGGTCTTGCAGCGTAACTCGCAAACGTTTCGATAAACAATTGAACTGTGTTTTTGCCGAGATCGCGTTAGAGTTCGTGCAAATTATCGAGGAGTCGGTGGACTTCAAGGAGGTGGGAGGATGG
>JAISNS010000175.1 GCA_031276105.1 Dysgonamonadaceae bacterium | reverse complement strand
TATTCTTAACTTCTAAAGTTTGGAAGTTAAACGGAAACATTAATAAACAATCAATCCGATAAACAATGTATAAAACGATTCTTTTATCTCTTGCCGCCCTCTGTTTACCGACAAACGGAACGTCATGGGCGCAAACGGGGGTGAATCCCGTCGAGCAGGCGCGGCAGCATCCCATTGTATTAAATAAGCCCGCCGTCGATTTCTTTGAAGGCGCCCTTCTCGGCAACGGGGCTATGGGCGTAGTCGTTACGACGCGACCGGACGCCATACATTTTCACTTCGGGCACAACAACGTGTGGGACATTCGCATTGCGGAAGACTACCGGGATGAAACCGGCACGTTCGACGAAATAATCAGCCGCGTAAAAGCCCTGCCGTCCGATTTGAAATCCATTCGCGACGACAAATGGTTCGACAACTATATCAACAAGATGCGCACCAACTACGACAAGCCTTATCCGCGTCCGTTCCCCTGCGGCACGGTTGTGCTCGGATTCGACCGCAGACAGGTAGAACTGCTCGGTCACCGGACGGACATCTCCAACGGACTGTGCGAAATCTATCTGCTCAACAACGGCGTCCGAAATACGCTCCAAGTCTTTACCGACATGACAGCCGACAAAATCCGGTTCCGCCTCGTTGACGGGCAACTGCGTCCCGCACCTTCATGTTTTAACCGCCTGCGCGTCATTCCCGATGCGACAACGCCGGTCGAATTTCCCAAATATACTGCAACGGAAGACCTCTCGCTGGGATTCACCCAGATATTACCCCGCTTGGAGCCGCACAAGTACGACGCGGCAAAGGGACATCCCGGCGACAAAGCCTTCCGCCTCGAAGTACGCATCGGTAACGAACTGACGAACGGCACACGCCACCTCGTGAACGGACAGGACGAACCGCTCCGCCCGATGGAACGCTACATCGCTGACGGCAACACCCCCTTCATCGGATGCATCGCCCTCACGGAAGGCGCGGCCACGGAGGTGAAACGGGACGGCGTGAACATCCCCGAACCCACTGCGACGCAATACGACGACGCCTTCCGCAAATCCGCCGCAAGCTGGGCGGAATACTGGAACAAATCCGGCGTTGTACTCGCCGACAAGTTTCTGGAAGAAATATGGTACTGGAATCATTACTTCTTCAACTGTGCCGTGAAAGACGGCGCAACCTGTCCCGGACTGTTTGCCAACTGGAGCTTGGGCAACATCGGCACAGCATGGCACGGCGACTATCACATGAACTACAACACGCAGCAACCCTTCTGGCTACCTTTCTCAAGCAACCGAACGGACAAAAACCTGCCCTATGTCGATCTGGTCCGTCACCTCCTTCCGATAAGCGAAAAATGGGCGAAAGAATACTACCGGATGCGCGGCGCATTCTTCCCCCATTCGGCCTATCCGGTCGAAATGACACATCACCCCTATCCCGTTCCCGACTGGGGCTGGGAAGTCTTCGAAACGCCTTGGACGGTGCAGGGGCTGTGGTGGCACTACATTTATTCGATGGATACGGACTTTTTGAAAGACCGGGCATTCTATCCAATCAAACAGGCCGTACTCTTTCTTGTCGACTACTTGAAACGCCCCGACGCGCACGGCGCGCAGTGGAACGACAACAAATATCACATCTTCCCCTCCGTACCTCCCGAACTGTACAGCCTGCAACCCGGCTTCAAGTATAATTACGACACGCAGACCGACATCACGCTGACCCGGTTCGTCTTCAAAGCCTACCTCGAAGCCGTCGCTACGCTGAAGTACGACAAGCAGGAAGCCGCTACAATCGGAGACGTAAAACAGATTCTCGCCAACCTGCCCGA
Source organism: Dysgonamonadaceae bacterium (assembly GCA_031276105.1). GTDB lineage: Bacteria > Bacteroidota > Bacteroidia > Bacteroidales > Azobacteroidaceae > Azobacteroides. The sequence continues at coordinate 5,669 of JAISNS010000175.1, read as the reverse complement.
CTACCCGACCGCCCGCTCCGATAAGTACGGCGAAATATACACCTCCGTCCCCGGCGAAACCGACGGAATCGTTTACAACCTCCCCGCCAACCTGATGCACGTCTTCCCCGGAGAAGAATACGGCATCGACGCACCCGAAGACGTGCGCCGCAAACTCCTCAACACCTACCGTGCACACCGTAACGAAGGCGGCAACGACCTCGTCACCCTCAGCATGGTCGGCGTACGGCTCGGCGCGCTCGACGTCGAGAAGTTCAAACGCCAAATCAACTACTGCCTCCTCCCCAACAAAACAGCCACCGACATGTGTATGCAAGGCGGCGGACGATACGACGACAACACCGCCCTCAACTACATGGCGCCGATGGGGATATGGTTCGAAAACTTCGCACTGCCGCTTGTCGTCAACGAATGTTTGATGCAAAGCTACGACGGGACAATACGCCTCTATCCGAACTGGGACAGGACAAAAGACGCCGAATTTTCGACCCTGCGCGCCGTCGGAGCCTTCCTCGTCAGTAGCCGGCAGGCCAATGGAACCGTGGAATACGTCCGCATACTGAGCGAAAAAGGCCGACCCTGCCGGATGAAAAACCCATGGGGAAACGCCGCCGTCCGCCTGACCCGCAACGGAACGCCCGCCGAAACATTGCAGGGAGAATTTCTCTCCTTCAAAACAAATGCCGGCGAAACGGTCGAACTGCTGTCGGAATCCCGTCGCGAATCCGGACGGCAACATTAGCCGCAATTTGAAATGTACCCGGCTACAGGCGGCAATTTGTTTTGTACAAATAAATCCTTTACCTTTGCGCCTTAAAAATACTGTATTGTCGAATTTAAAAGATTGAAGATTATGAAATTCACGAAAATGCACGGACTGGGAAACGATTATGTTTACATTGATTGTTTCAAAGAAAAGGTAGAAAATCCACAAGAATTAGCCATAAAAATCAGCGACCGCCACCGGGGAATCGGGTCGGACGGTTTGATACTGATCATGCCTTCCGAAACTTGCGATTTCCGGATGCGAATGTTCAATGCCGACGGTTCGGAAGGCCGGATGTGTGGAAACGGCGCCCGGTGTGTCGGTAAATTTGTTTACGACGAAGGCTATACCTATAAAAAAGAAATTACGCTGGAAACCAAATCCGGTATAAAAGCGCTGCAATTGTTTCCCGTAAATCAAAAAGTCGAAAAAGTGCGGGTCGATATGGGCGAACCGCAATCGCAATTGATTAATCAAACCGTTGATTTTGAATCGGAAAAATACACGCTGACCTGCGTTTCCATGGGCAATCCCCATGCCGTCATTTTTACAACCGGAATTGATGCGGCGGATATTGAAACGATTGGAAAGAAAATCGAAAACCACCCGATGTTTCCCGAAAGAACCAATGTGGAATTTGTGGAAATACTTTCTCCCACACAGGCAAAAATGCGGGTATGGGAACGGGGAAGCGGCGAAACTCAGGCTTGCGGAACAGGCGCTTGCGCCGTAGCCGTAGCCGGCGTCCTGAACCGGTTATTGGAACGGCGTTCAACAATTTCTTTGCCGGGCGGCGATTTGGAAGTGGAATGGAACGAAAAAAACAATCATGTATTTATGACCGGGCCGGCCGTTAAAGTTTTTGACGGAGAAATAGAGATTTAAATAATAAAAACAGCATGATAAAAATTAACGAATGTTACACCGAAATCGGCGAGAGTTATCTCTTTGCCGAAATAGCGCGAAGAGTAGGAGAATATAAGGAAAACCATCCGGATAAAAAACTGATCAGTTTAGGAATCGGAGATATTACCCAACCCATTGCACCCGCTGTGATCGACGCAATCCACAAAGCGACGGAAGAAATGGCGAATGCAAAAACCGTGCGCGGCTATGCCCCCGACGGCGGTTATGACTTTTTGGTCAATGCCATCCTGAAGCATGACTTCTTAGACCGGGGGATTCAACTGGAAGCAGACGAAATTTTCGTAAGCGACGGAGCCAAAAGCGATACCGGCAATATCGGCGATATTTTAAGCGACGACAATTGGGTGGCGATTACCGACCCCGCCTATCCGGTTTATGTCGATACCAACCAAATGGCCGGAAGGAAAATCGAACTCTTGCCCTGTACGCCCGAAAATCAATTTGTTCCGGCATTTCCGGCAAAAACAGCCGACGTGATTTATTTATGCTATCCGAATAATCCGACGGGCACCGTCTTAACCAAAGAACAACTGAAAAAGTGGGTCGATTATGCCTTGGAACATCGTTCGCTGATCCTTTTCGACGCTGCCTACGAAGCGTTTATTTCGCAACCGGAAATTCCGCACAGCATTTACGAAATAGAAGGCGCACAACAGGTAGCCATTGAATTTCGCAGTTTCTCCAAAACAGCCGGATTCACCGGAATGAGAGCCGGTTATACCGTCGTTCCCAAAGCCTTGACCGCACAAACGGCACAGGGAAAAACGCTTCGTCTGAATGCTTTATGGAAGCGTCGCCAATCGACCAAGTTCAACGGAACGGCATACATCATCCAGCGGGGAGCAGAAGCGGTTTTTACACCGGAAGGCCGGGAACAAATCCGGAAAGTAATCGATTATTACATGGAAAATGCACGAATCATCCGTTCCGGATTGGAAGCTTTAGGCTTAACGACTTACGGCGGAATCAACGCCCCGTACATTTGGGCTAAAACGCCCGGAAAACTGACTTCTTGGGAGTTTTTCGATTTATTGCTGCACAACGTACAAGTCGTCGGAACGCCCGGTTCGGGCTTTGGCCGGTCGGGAGAAGGCTTCTTCCGGTTCACGGCATTCGGAAACAGAGAAAATACATTGGAAGCGGTAGAACGCTTAAAAATCATTCATATTTAAAACAAATGGAAAAAAACGCGAAAATATACCTTGCCGGTCATTTAGGTTTAGTCGGATCGGCTTTATTGCGGAATTTACAGGGAAAAGGCTATACGAATTTTCTTCTCCGCTCTATTGACGAATTGGATTTGCTGGATCAAAAGGCGGTTTTTGAATTTTTCAAAGAACAAAAACCGGATTACGTTTTCTTAGCCGCCGCCAAAGTCGGTGGAATTGTCGCCAACAATACTTACCGGGGACAGTTTATTTACGAAAACTTGCAAATACAAAACAACGTGATTCATGCTTCCTATTTAAATGGAGTAAAAAAACTGCTGTTTCTGGGTTCGACCTGCATCTATCCCGGCGAGGCGCCGCAGCCCATGCCGGAAAATTGTTTGTTGACCTCCCCGCTGGAATACACCAACGAACCATACGCCATCGCCAAAATTGCCGGAATCAAATTGTGCGAAAGCTATAACATTCAATACGGAACGAATTATATTGCCGTCATGCCCACCAATTTGTATGGCCCCAACGACAATTTTGATTTGGAAAAATCGCACGTTTTGCCGGCTTTATTGCGAAAAGTCTATCTGGCCAAATGCCTGATGAATAACGACTGGACAGCTATCCGAAAAGACTTTAACCGTTTGCCGGTCGAAGGCGTTTCGGGTGACGCAGCGCAAGAAACGATTCAGGCGAAATTGGACAAATACGGCGTCGGGAAAGAAAGCGTTGAAATATGGGGAACAGGAAAACCCCTGCGCGAATTTCTGTGGAGCGAAGAAATGGCCGACGCTTGCGTATATATCATGGAAAATGTGAATTTCAATGACTTGAAACCGGCCGGAAAAGAAATCCGGAATGTACATATCAATATCGGCACCGGAAAAGAAATTACAATTGCCGGATTAGCCGAAATTATCGCTCAAACGGTTGGATATAAAGGCAAGTTTAAGTTTAATGCCGAAAAACCGGACGGCACAATGCGTAAACTGACCGATCCTTCCAAACTGCACCAATTAGGCTGGAAGCATCAAATTGATATCGAACAGGGAGTAGAAAAATTATATCACTGGTACCTTAAGAATTAAGAATTTAAAATAATGGGAAAAGTAGCATTAATTACCGGAATTACCGGACAAGACGGCGCTTATTTGTCGGAGTATTTAATTAAAAAAGGATATACGGTGCACGGCATCAAACGGCGGGCGTCTCTGTTTAACACCGACCGGATCGACCATTTGTATCAAGATCCTCAGTCAAATAACCGGAATCTGATTCTGCATTACGGCGATATGACCGATTCGATGAATCTGACCCGGATTATCGGCGAAGTACAACCGGACGAAATTTATAACTTGGCCGCGCAAAGCCATGTGAAAGTGAGTTTCGACACGCCCGAATATACCGCCAATGTGGACGGATTGGGCACGCTCCGCATTTTGGAAGCCGTCCGCTTATTGGGATTGGGAACAAAAACCCGTATTTATCAGGCATCTACCTCCGAATTATACGGACTGGTACAGGAAATTCCACAAAAAGAAACGACCCCGTTTTATCCGCGAAGTCCGTATGCCGTAGCCAAAATGTATGCCTACTGGATTACGGTCAACTATCGCGAAGCGTATAACATGTTTGCCTGCAACGGCATTTTGTTTAACCACGAATCGCCTTTGCGGGGCGAAACCTTTGTGACGAGAAAAGTTACGCGAGCGCTCTCGCGCATTGCCTTAGGTATTCAAAACGAAGTATATATGGGTAATCTTTCGAGCAAAAGAGACTGGGGGCACGCCAAAGATTACATTAAAGCCATGTACCTGATTTTGCAGCAAGATACCCCCGATGACTACGTCATTGCAACCGGAGTGACAACCACGATCCGCGATTTCATTACCATGGCCTTCAAAGAGATCGGCGTTATCATTGCATTTAAAGGCGAAGGCGTCGAAGAAACCGGCATTGTTACCGGTATCGACGAGCCTGTTTTTGTGAAAAAAATCGGAGAGTCTTATCTGGACGTACTGAAAAAGAGAATCGGAGAGCCTGTCATTAAAGTTGACCCCCAATATTTCCGTCCGACGGAAGTGGAATTGCTGATTGGCGATGCGACGAAAGCCCGCACTAAACTGTCGTGGGAACCCAAATACAATCTGGAAACACTTATCGAAGATATGATGGGCAGCGACGTCAAAGCAATGAAAAAAGAAGCCTATTTGAAAGACGGAGGATACCGGATATTGAATTATTTCGAATAACCTCCTAATTTCTGAAACTCTATGGGAGGTAAAAAGTAAAAGGCGAAAGGTAAAGCGTTTACAGTATACGTTTTGCCTTTCGCCTTTTCCCTGTTAATTGTATTCAAACATTCGGGCGAAGCGGTAGCTATCTCCGCCACTGAGCGCTATCGTTATATCTACCTCGCCTTTCAAACCGCCCAAATCATCCGGGAGCTTGCATACGCAGGTTGTTGAGGTTTTAGACTGGATGGTCCACACTTTATTGCCTGCCTTTACTTCGGTTATTTCGCTCAGTTTGTTGCCGGTAAACGTTATCACTTTTCCTGCGCCGCCAATAATCGAACTGATGCTGCTGATATAAAAACTGCTGTTATCTACGTAGGTATATCCATTCTGTATGCTGGCATAGGTTGTCAGGCCGTCCGAACTCTTTATTAAAATATTTCTATCTCCGGTACCGGTTTTCGATTCCGGAACTTTACACATAAGGAAATTGGGCGAAAAAACGACAACATCTTCACACGCTTCGTCGTCGATAGTAACGATAGGGGGAGCAATGTAGCGTTTTTGGTCGCAAGCGGC
>JAISNS010000132.1 GCA_031276105.1 Dysgonamonadaceae bacterium | reverse complement strand
AGCGCCGCCGCAATCGCCGTCCGGTCTTTCCCTAACGAACAAAAAAATACGAGAGGATAATTGTTTTCATCCAAAAGGATATCGAACATTTTAGTAAAATAATCCGCGTTGTTTTCGATGAGGAAATAAAAAATATCCTGAGAATAGACGAATGCATCCATCCTTCGCCATGTCCCCGACAATATTTTGTCGAAAAAAGTATTGTAGCTGTTACCCCGCAGGGGCAGGTTGAAAATGCGTTCGGGCTGGTATTTCAGCGGGTGGAGATAACCGTCCCGTTCTGTTCGCAAGTCGATGATTGTTTTTATTCCCAACCGGTTGAGCGTATGAATATCGTACTTGTCGGCCGGCGCCAATGATCCGGAACGGTACAGTTTGCCCCACCGGCTTTGTTCTTTATTATGATTGGAATAGCCGCCCATATCTCTGAAATTGGGTACCCGCTGCATCGGAACCGCCCGGTTGGTGGTTATAATCGAATATTGTTTGTTGAAAACCAGTTTAAAATAAGTCCGTACCGCGCTGGGAATCGTCAATACATTCTTGTATCCGATAGCAATATCCTGTTCGGTTATCGGAGTATTCAGATTAAAAGAATCCGGCGTTGCCGATTCATAAATTTGTACGGTTCCATGCAAGGGAGGGTATGTTTCCCATTTTATCAGGTAAGTTCCGGCTAAAGTCAAATCGCAGGCTGCCCGGATATCCGGTTTTTCTTTCGTGCAGGAATTAAAAACGGCCAAAAATAAAAGTACCGGTAATCCTTTTTTTATCATGGGATAACGTGTGTGTGAACATTCAAGAAAATAAGGGTTCAAAAGCGCAAAGTATTGGAATCCTTTGAACTTTTAAACCCTTGAAAAACCATTATTCACCGGTTAAAACGGGAGAATCGCGTTTAATGCTTTGACGCAAAGAAATCAACGTTTCCGTCGAAATCACACCGGTAATTTCCTGTATGCGTCCGTTCAACAATTCCATAAGGTGTTCGTTGTCTTTGGCATACAGTTTAATCAGCATGGTGTAAGGCCCTGTTGTAAAATGACATTCAACTACTTCGGGAATTTTTTCAAATTCCGGAACTACATCTTTATACATGGAACCTCTTTCCAGTTTCACGCCAATGTAAGTGCAGGTATTGTAACCGAGCGCTCTCGGATTGACATGATAACCGGAGCCGACAATCACTCTCATTTCAATCATTTTCTGGACGCGCTGATGGATAGCGGCTCTCGAAACGCCACAAACTTCCGCTACGTCTTTGAACGGGATACGGGCGTTCTTGGAAATTATTTCCAAAATTTTCCGGTCTAATTTATCTATTTTTTCCATGATACTTTAATTAAAAGCGCAAAATTATAGGCTTGTTTTTGCGTTTATTTTACTATTTCATGTAATTCAACATCGAAGATAAGCGTAGCAAAGGGGGGTATCGAACCGGGTCTTCCCTGTTCGCCGTAAGCCAAATCGTAAGGGATATACAATGTATATTTGGAACCGACAGGCATCAGTTGAATACCTTCCGTCCATCCCCGAATGACGCTGCCAAGAGAAAATTCGGCCGGTTTTCCTGTTTTAATGGAGTTGTCGAATTCCTTTCCATCAATGGTTGTGCCGACATAATCCACTTTCACCTTGTCGGATGCGGTCGGTTTCGGCCCTTTCCCTTCGGTAATCACTTTGTATTGCAATCCGCTGGGTAAAGTAATCACGCCTTCCTTGGATTTGTTGTCGTCCAGAAATTTGAGATTGTCGGCTTTTTCCTGTGCATGTTGTTTGGCAAACAAGGTCTTCTGAACGCCGGAAATATACGCTTGAACGCTATCCTTTTCTATCAGAAGTTTACCGTTCAACACGGCAGTAATAAGGCCGGCGCGAAGATTCGTTTTGTCGATGGTTAACGTAGAATCTTCCCCAAAGAAATTTTGGTTCATTGCATCCAACATCTGAGTACCGACTTGTTGACCAACTTGGAGGCCTAAAAAGCGAGCATTTGCCTTTTTGTCGTCTTTATCCATACTAAATCCTTCATTGAACCCTTTAATAAACTCGCCTACATGGGCCGAATCAACTCCCATCTGAAGCAGATACTGGCTCAAACCCTGATTATGGACAATACTGACTCCCAGCGCATAAGAGAGAGAATCAATATCCGTTTTTAAATTAGCCCGGGGAGCTTGAGCATTACACGAAATCATGGTTACCCCGGCAAAAACCATCATAAATAAAACTGTTCCTTTAAATACTTTTTTCATTTTCTTCTTGTTTAATTATATTATAAAATTTATATGTTTACTTAAAACTGTGCAAAAGTAATACTTTCCCTGTCAAAATTAATAAAAACATGGAATTTATTTTGTATTTTTGTAATCTTGAATATGTATTTTAACAAATGATTAACGTTTCACGATGGGAAAATTAATTAAGATATACTGTAAAAACAACAATGTAGAGCAGGATTTTGCGGCGGGAGTAACGCTGCTGGATATATGTAAAACCTTGAAAATCCAATTGTCCGGCGTCGTAGCCTGCGCCCGGGTGAACAATAAAACCGAGTCGTTGGACTATGAATGTTATCAATCCAAGACGGTTGAATTTATCGGCCTCAACGAGCCGTCAGGGAAACGAACTTATGTCCGTTCGTTGTGTTTTATTTTGGCCAAAGCGGTTCACGATTTATTTCCCGCTAAAGACCTCTACATCGAACATTCGCTCTCGAAAGGATATTACTGCGAAATTGACCTGAATCGCGAATTGAAAGCCGAAGACGTAACGGCCATTTCAGGGCGGATGCAGGAAATTATTGCCGCCGGTTATCCTTTCCTTACTCACGAAGGGAAAAGGGAAGACGTAATCGCTTTGTTTCGGGCTAAAGGATTGGAAGATAAGGCGCTTTTGCTGGAAACTACCCACGAGGTTTACTGCAAATACAATTCGCTGGACGGATTTATCGACGATTATTACGGCGCGTTGTTACCTTCCGCGAGCCATGTGTATTTGTTTGGACTTGAAAAATGCAACGGCGGCCTTTTGCTGCGTATTCCCAACCCCGATAAACCGGATGAATTGCAACCTTATGTGCGACAGGATAAAATGCTGGCCGTTTTCCAAGACGAATGGCGCTACCGGAAAAAAATGAAGATGACCAATGCCGGCGACTTGAATAAAGCTATCAACGAAGGCAATATATCGCTGATTGTCAAAGTAGCGGAAGCTATACAGGAACGGAAAATCGCCCGGATTGCCGACGAAATAGCGGCAAAATATGCCTCCGGCGTTCGGGTAATCCTTATTTCCGGCCCTTCCTCTTCCGGGAAAACCACTTTTTGCAAACGGTTGCAGGTACAGTTGGTTGCCAATACGCTCCATCCCCTCAGCATTTCGTTAGACGATTATTATGTAAACCGGGTAGATACGCCTTTGGACGCCAATGGCGAATACGATTACGAATCCCTTTATGCCATTGATTTGCCTAAATTTAATGCCGATCTTAAAGACATATTAGCCGGAAAGAAAATGGCGCTTCCTACTTACGATTTTACCAAAGGCGAACGTGTTTACCGGGGAAACAGCGTGCAACTGAGCGGAAATTCGGTCATTGTAATGGAGGGTATCCATGCCATGAATCCGGATTTACTTCCTGAAATTGATCCGGCTTCCATCTATAAAATTTATGTTTCTGCCCTGACGTCCATCTCGCTGGATAACCATAACTGGATTTCGACGACCGATAATCGTTTGTTGCGGCGAATCATCCGCGATAACCAATTCCGGGGTTATTCGGCGACGGAAACGATTTCCCGTTGGCCTTCGGTTCGCAGGGGCGAAGATCGATGGATTTTTCCATATCAGGAAAATGCCGATGCGATGGTCAATTCGGCGATGCTGTACGAATTTGCCGCTCTGAGGCGCATGGCCGAACCGGTTTTGATGGAAGTTCCTCAAACGATTCCGGAATATTCGGAAGCTTACCGCTTGCTGAAATTCCTGCGTTTTTTCAATTATATAGATATTGACGAGTTGCCGAATACCTCGCTTTTGCGGGAGTTTGTAGGGGGTAGCAGTTTCCGGTATTAATCCGTCGCTCATTATTTTTTTCAGAATAAAGAAAATCCGAAATATATTTATTACTTTCGTGCCGGATTTTTAAAAATAATTGAAATGAGAAAATGGCGTATAGAAGATTCTGCCGAACTGTATAACATTCACGGGTGGGGGTTGGATTATTTTTCTATCAACGAAAAGGGACACATTACCATTGCACCGAAAAAAGAAGGCGCGCAGGTCGATTTGAAAGAGTTAATGGACGAACTGATACTTCGCGACGTGGAAGCGCCGGTTTTGCTCCGTTTTTCCGATATATTAGACAACCGGATCGAAAAAATTTCCAACTGCTTCCTTGTCGCCGCCGAAGAATACAGCTACACGGCGCAGAACTTTATCATTTACCCGATAAAAGTGAATCAGATGCGGCAGGTGGTAGAAGAAATAGTCAGTCACGGGAAGAAATTCAACATCGGACTCGAAGCCGGCTCGAAACCCGAACTGCACGCCGTGCTCGCCATCAACGCCAGCGAAGAATCGCTCATCATCTGCAACGGGTATAAAGACGAGGATTACATCAAATTAGCTCTCTTAGCCCAAAAAATGGGGAAACGAATATTCATCGTCGTCGAAAAATTAAACGAGTTGAGGCTGATTGCCGATTTGGCCAAAAAGCTGAAAATCCGTCCCAACATCGGTATCCGCATTAAATTAGCCAGCGCCGGAAGCGGCAAATGGGAAGAATCGGGCGGCGACGTCAGCAAATTCGGACTTTCGTCGAGCGAACTCCTCGAAGCCCTCGATATTCTTGAAAAAAATAAAATGGAAGATTGCCTGAAACTCATTCATTTTCATATCGGCAGTCAGGTAACGAAAATCCGCCGGATTAAAAACGCTTTGCGCGAAGCCTCCCAATTCTATGTGCAACTGCGCAACTTGGGCTATTCGATCGACTTCGTGGACATCGGCGGCGGCTTGGGCGTCGATTACGACGGCACCCGTTCTTCGGGCAGCGAAAGCAGCATGAACTATTCCATTCAGGAATATGTCAACGACTCCATCTCTACGCTGGTCGACGCCTGCATCAAAAACAACATTCCGCAGCCCAACATCATCACCGAATCGGGACGTTCGCTGACCGCGCATCACTCGGTGCTGGTCTTTCAGGTGCTGGAAACAACCACTTTGCCCGAATGGGAAGAAGATGAAGTCCTGCCGGAAAATGCCCACGAACTGGTGCAGGAACTCTACAAGTTGTGGGACGAAATGAATCAGCCCCGCCTGATTGAAACCTGGCACGACGCGCAACAAATCCGCGAAGAATCGTTAGACCTCTTCAGTCTTGGGCTGCTTGATCTGGTGACCCGCGCCCAAGTCGAAAAACTTTACTGGTCGATTGCCCGCGAAGTGTATCACATGGCGATGAACATGAAACATGCGCCGGAAGAACTGCGCAAAATATCGAAAATGCTTCCCGACAAATATTTCTGTAATTTTTCCCTGTTCCAATCCCTGCCCGATTCTTGGGCGATAGATCAGGTTTTCCCGATTGTTCCGATTTCCCGATTGGACGAAAAGCCCAACCGGACAGCGACTTTGCAGGATATTACCTGCGATTCGGACGGCAAAATCGATAATTTCATCAACATGAAAAACTATACCTATCATTTGCCCGTCCACGCTCTGAACAAAAAGGAACCGTACTACATCGGCGTTTTTCTGGTCGGCGCCTATCAGGAAATACTGGGCGATTTGCATAACCTGTTCGGCGACACGAATGCCGTTCATATTTCGGTGAATAAAGACAGCTACCAAATCGAACAGACCATCGACGGCGAAACGATTGCCGACGTGCTGGAATATGTCGAATACAATCCGAAAAAACTCGTCCGCACCGTCGAATCGTGGGTAACATCGGCCATGAAAGACGGGAAAATCACGGTAGAAGAAGGGCGGGAATTTCTCTCCAATTATCGTTCCGGCCTTTATGGTTACACCTATCTGGAATAAACTAAAAGTAGTGACAAGTGACAAGTGACAAGAGCGCAAAGCGACGTTTCTTTAGAGCGCTTTGCGCCTTGTCACTCGTCACTTGTCACTCGTCACTATATTATAAAAATATGAAAATTATTTCGTTCAATGTAAACGGCATCCGGTCGGCCGCAGGCAAAGGCCTCTTTCAATGGCTGGAAAAAGAAAATCCCGACGTTTTCTGCGTGCAGGAAACCAAGGCGCAACCCGAACAGGTGGACGCATTAACGTTCAACAGTTTAGGATACAATCACGTGCTGCTTCATTCGGCGGTGAAAAAGGGATACAGCGGCGTCGGCGTTTTCAGCAGAGCAAAACCCGATTATCATTCCATCGGTATCGGTAATTCGTTTTTCGACAAGGAAGGGCGGCTCATTCGCGCCGACTTCGGCGATTTGACGGTTGTGTGCGTCTATATCCCTTCGGGAACGACCGGCGAAGAACGGCAGGCAATCAAGATGGAATTCCTCGAAATTTTTATCGCCTATCTGCTAAAACTGCGCGAAGAACGCCCCAATCTCATCATCTGCGGCGATTACAACATCTGCCACAAACCGATCGACATCAATCACCCCGAACGGCACGCCAACGTTTCCGGCTTTTTGCCCGAAGAACGCGAATGGTTCGACCGGCTGATCGGTCACGGCTTTGTCGACTCGTTTCGCGAGTTCAATCCCGAACCGAACCAATACAGTTGGTGGAGTTTCCGGGCGGGAGCGCGCGAAAAGAATCTGGGCTGGCGCATCGATTACCACATCGTAACGGAAAGTTTGAAAGGCCGCCTGAAAAACGCCGCCATCTATCCCGAAGTCGTCTTTTCCGACCACGCCCCGGTCGTGCTGGAAGTGTTTAAAAATTAGAAATTAAGAATTAGAAATTAAGAAATGTCGCGAAGCGGTTTAATTCTTAATTCCTAATTCTTAATTCAATAATTGGATTAACTGTTTCTGTTTCTCCGTATTCACTTTGCCCTGAATTGCTCCAAGTTTACGGTATTTGAAGCCATGCCTGTACATAAAATTTCTTACCTGTGTCGGTTTTGTAAGCATCTCACAATTTTAACCCGCGCGAAGTATAGCATTAAATTTCCAACTACATGACTTCAATCAACGCTCCGTCTTCGCATTTTTTTGTTTTACCGGGGAAGTTTTGCACCAGTTGATAGTTGTGGGTGGTCATGATGACCGTGGCGCCGTTGTCACTTATATCGTGCAGTAATTGAACAATTTTGCTTCCGGTTTCGGGGTCGAGGTTTCCGGTCGGTTCGTCGGCCAAAATCAGTTCCGGCGAATTAAGCAGGGCGCGGGCAATGACGATGCGTTGTTGTTCGCCGCCCGATAATTCATGGGGCATTTTATAGCCTTTATTGGTCATTCCGACTTGTGTCAGTATTTCATTGATACGGTTGTTGATAGCGGTTTTGTCTTTCCATCCGGTGGCTTTCAGGACAAATTGCAGGTTTTTTTCTACCGAACGGTCTATCAACAATTGGAAATCCTGAAAGACAATGCCTATTTTCCTTCGCAAGAGAGGAATTTCCCGTCTCTTGATTTTCCGTAAGTCATAGTTGAAAATCCGGGCTTGGCCTTCCCATACCGGCATTTCGTAATACATCGTTTTGAGCAAAGAGGTTTTGCCCGAACCTACTTTGCCGATAATGTACAAAAATTCACCTTTCCGTACTTCTAAGGAAACATTTTTTAATATGATGTTTTCGTCGCGGCAGATTTCAACGCCTTGGTAATTGATCAATAGATTGCTTTCCATGTTTTGTGGATGTTATTTGTGTCGTTTTTTCAATTCATTGGCTAAATCTTCAATGCGATATCCTTTGTAGGTGAGGAGGGTTATCAGGTGATACAGCAGGTCTGCTCCTTCATACAACAACCGTTCGTCGTTGTTGTTCATGGCTTCAATGACGGTTTCTACGGCTTCTTCTCCTACTTTTTGCGCCATCCGGCTAACGCCTTTATTGAAGAGGGAGGTTGTGTATGAACCTTCCGGCATTTTTTGGCGGCGTTCTACAATAAAATCCTGCAAATATTTCAGGAAGAGGATGTCTTCTTCGTTTTTTTCTCCGAAACAGGTATCGCTACCGGTATGGCAAACGGGGCCTG
>JAISNS010000321.1 GCA_031276105.1 Dysgonamonadaceae bacterium | reverse complement strand
TCCGTGTCATCTGCGTATTGGTAAAACGAAACGTAATTTTGGGGATAATCTCTTGGCTAATCCCGTATTTCTTTGTTCCTTTGCGCTTTTTACAAAGTGGGGGGGCGGGTGGTGGTTGTGGTGGTGTGTGTGTGTGTGTGTGTGTGTGTGTGTGTGTGTGTGTGTGTGTGTGTGTGTGTGTGTGTGTGTGTGTGTGTGTGTGTACGCATAATTCCGTTAACTTCCAAAGGTTGGAAGTTAATATTACATAATAAATTGTAAATTGCGGAAGTTGCCATACTCGTTGTTGTTATTTTTCAAAAACCGCTGCAAATGTAATTTGTTTAATCGGATTATGCAAATGAAAAGCAATATTTTTTAAAATTATACTTTGCACAAAACCCTGCCGCAATTTAAATTTATCGTTGATATGTCGTTATTAAGTAAAAAAGTTGTAAATTTGCACCTTTCATATAAGAAAAAAAGATTCTATGAATGATAAATTGATAAAAATAGGTATTACTCAAGGCGATATTAACGGCGTCGGCTATGAGTTGATACTTAAAACGTTGGAAGATGTCCGCATCCTTGAATTTTGTATTCCGGTTATATATGGATCTTCTAAAATTTTGGCTTATCATAGAAAAGCGCTCGATTTTTCGCCCATAAATATCAATATTGTCGGCAATGTCCGGGATATTCATGTAAACCGGATAAATCTGGTTAATTCCGTCAGCGATGAACTGATGGTCGAGCTTTCCCGACAAACAAAAGAAGGAGCGGAAGCTGCCGAAACCGCTTTGCGAAAAGCAATTGCTGATTTGAAAGGAGGAAGCATCCATGCACTGCTGACGGCGCCGGCGATCGATGATCCGGAAACGGTGATCCAATCGGAAGTCGGCGAAGGAAAACAGACCTTAAAAATGTTGATATACGACAATTTACGCATCGCTTTGGCAACCGGAAAAATACCGCTGGCGGATGTTCCGGCTTCTTTGTCTGTGAATAGCTTGACGGAAAAAATCAAATTACTGCACAACACGCTGATACACGATTTTATTGTAACTTCTCCGCGAATCGCTGTCCTTTCGCTCAATCCCGGAACGGAACATAAAGAACAATGGGGAAAAGAAGAACAGGACGTCATTGCTCCTGCGCTGACTGCGGCTTCCGAAGCCGGAATTTGCTGTTTCGGACCCTATGCGGCAGATAAATTGTTCGCTTCGGACGATTACCGGAAATTCGACGCTATCATGGCTATGTATTACGATCAAGCTTTAATTCCGTTCCGTTCAATCACTTCAGGCGAAGGAGTTTATTATACAGCCGGATTACCGGTAATCGCAACAGCTCCCGATCAGGGGGTTGCTTACGAATTAGCCGGTAAAAACCTGTGTCCGGAAAATTCTTTCCGGAACGCTCTCTACCTCGCAGCGGATTTAACTCATAATCGGATGGTTGATAAAGAAATATACGCTAATCCGTTGCGAAAACAATATTTTGAACGCGGATCGGATAATGAAAAACTGGATTTAACAAAAGACGAAATCTGATTTGTAAAAATCACACATTCCGGTTCTTAAATTTTTAACTTTTACTTTATTTTATTTATGAATTATGCAATTATAGCAGCAGGGGAAGGATCGCGTCTGATTCAAGAAGATATAAATTGTCCCAAACCGCTGGTAGCAATTAATGGAACTCCGCTGATTAAACGTTTGATTGCTATTTTTTCACACAACAATGCCGCCTCCATAAGCGTCATTGTGAATGAAAAAATGGTCGAAGTGCAAGAATATTTGCGGAATTTACAGCCGTTGTATCCGCACATCCCGATCAATATTCTGGTAAAATCTACGCCAAGTTCCATGCATAGTTTCTATGAAATCAGCCGCTATTTGCCGCACGGAAAGTTTTGCCTGACAACGGTAGATACAATTTTCAAGGAAGACGAATTTACCGAATTTATCCGGGCTTTTGAGTCTGACCGGGAAAACGACGGTTTAATGGCCGTAACGGATTATATCGACGACGAAAAACCGCTGTATGTTTCTGTAAATAAACAAACTTCGTCCATCGACGGATTTTTAGACCGAACGACAGGAAAGGAAAAATACGTTTCGGGAGGTATCTATTGCCTTACGTCGCGGGCAATTGACACATTAAACGCCTGCATAATTCAGGGAATGGAAAAAATGCGCAATTATCAGCGCCAATTGATTGCCGACGGCCTGAAACTGAAAGCGTATCCTTTTGGCAAAATTATTGATGTGGATCATGCCGGCGATATACTGAAAGCGGAAGAATGGATCAACGGTGAATTGACAAACGGAAATATCGCGGCCAATCATTTGTTTGCCCGCGTACATACAAATCCGCCTGAACGGAAACGAATTGCCGGAGTTCGCCGGGGCGCCCGTTACTCGCCGAACCATATCGGAAACGATGCCGCTATTTTTGACCTGACCGTCGAACATTTGAAAAAATACAACTACGAAATCAAGGAATATTCGGAAGAAGAATTTCAGGAAAACAGTGTGGATGAGGAACTTGTTTTCAATATGGCGCGCGATACCCAATCCATCCGGAAACTGCAACTTTTGGAAGATTCGGGCAAAATTGTAATCAATTCGGGATACGGAATCGAAAACTGTACCCGCGAAAAAATGACCCGCATATTATTAGCCAACCAAATTCCTCATCCGAGAAGTTTGATTGTTCCCACAGATAATTTTTGTTCCGGCGCCTTTCACACCATCGGTAATTGCTATTGGGTAAAACGGGGCGATTTCCATGCCATTCACAGGGAAGACGTTACATTTGCCCGAAACGTGGATGAAGCGGAAAATATCGTTCGGGAATATGCTTTGCGAGGTATTCCGTCGGTGGTGCTCAACGAACATATCGAAGGCGATCTGGTGAAATTTTACGGACTGCGGGACAGCGGTTTTTTCTACTGGTTTTATCCTGACAGCGCTAATCACAGCAAATTCGGCTGGGAAACAATTAACGGCAAAGCAATTGGTATTCCATTTAGTGTAAACGAATTAAAAGCGTATTGCGATCGTGCGGCCGTCGCGTTGGATGTGTATATTTACGGCGGCGATTGCGTGATAGATAAAAAAGGCATTATCCGGATCATTGATTTCAATGATTGGCCGAGTTTTGCGCCTTGCCGCAATGAGGCGGCGCCCCATATCGCCGAATGTATCCATAAAACTTTGACACATAATAATAAAAATATTGAATTGAAATTACAGTATAATGAACAACCCCAATAAACCCACTTTCGAATCATCATTAAAATCGTTAGATACGGAAGAATGGCTTGATATTCATTTTTACAGACCCATCGGATTCCGGTGGGCGCTACTGTTTCAAAAATGGAAAATCACCCCGAATCAAGTTACCATTGCCTCCATAATCATAGGCGTTGCTGCCGGGATTTGTTTTTATTACACAGACATTTATACTAATTTATTAGGTATATTTTTATTGATTTGGGCTAATTCGTACGACAGCGCCGACGGGCAATTAGCGCGTATCACCAATCAAAAATCAAACCTTGGCCGGATTTTAGACGGCGCTTGCGGCGATTTCTGGTTCGGCTCTATTTACATCGCAATTATCGTCCGTTTGTGGCCGGAATGGAATTTCCTGATTCTGATTTTGGCGCTAACTACCGGCTATTTTCACACCAAGCAAGCGGCAATGGCCGATTATTACCGCAACCTGCACCTCCTGTTTTTGAACGGGAAAAAAGGAAGTGAAATGGATAATTCAATAAAACTGTTAACCGATTTGAAAGCTATCCCTTGGAAGAAAAAGCCGGTAATCAAATTCTTCGAAAGCATGTATTTCTTTTACACTCAAGGACAGGAATTATGGACGCCGGCGCTGCAAAAAATGCTGTTCGTAATCAATACAAAATATCAGGGAATAGCTCCCGGCTGGTTCCGTGAAACATTCAGGACGAAAAGTCTTCCGTTGATGAAATATACCAATATGCTTTCCTTCAATCTTCGTTCAATCGTTTTATTTATAAGCGTTTTGACCGGTTATCCCTGGATGTATTTTATTTTTGAAATGACGGTAATGAATATCCTTTTAGCCAGTATGGTGACGAGGCACGAACGTATATGCCGGCAATTTATTACGGAATTAAAAACAAGAGCTTAACCGGATATGCAGATGGACGGAATAAAAGGCATTATTCTTGATTATGGCGCAACGATCGACAGCAATGGAAAGCATTGGGCGGAAGTCCTTTGGGATGCCTACACGGAAAATCAAGTTCCGGTAACGAAAACGGCTTTTTTGGAAGCCTATATTTATGGCGAACGCTATCTGGCAACGCACCCCGTTATTCAGCCCCATTATACTTTCCGGGACCTTTTGCTGGCAAAAACCGACATTCAGATAAAACACCTGATTGAAAACGATTTTTTGCCGGAAGATGATAAATCTTTGGCTTATTCTCTTGCAATTTCAAATCATTGTTATAACTTTGCACGTTCTGTGCTAAAAAATACGATTCCGGTTTTAGAAAAATTGGCTGAGAAATACCCCTTGGTTTTAGTTTCAAATTTCTATGGAAATATCGAAACGGTCTTAAAGGATTTCGGCATAGAATCTTTTTTCCGGGAAATAATAGAATCGGCGGTAGTGAAGATCCGCAAACCCGATCCGGCTATTTTCGCTTTAGGCGTGAAAGCCCTGACTTTACAGCCGCACGAAACGCTGGTGGTCGGCGATTCTTATAAAAAAGACATTCTTCCGGCTCACAGTTTAGGGTGCCGGACAATCTGGTTAAAAGGCCGGGGATGGGAAGAAGAAAAAGACGAAAACGCAGCAGATACGATTATTTACGATTTCAAAGAACTGGAAAAAATAATAATAAAATAAATGACAGCTATAAACGTCTATAATGTGTAAGGGTATTATAAAAAATAAAATGAATTTAATTTAAAAATAAAATTATGGGAAAGATGCAAGTTGAAGACGCCCAAGGCAAACTTGGCGTTCTTGTCGTTGGCGTAGGTGGAGCTGTTGCTACCACATTTATTGCCGGAACAATGATTGCCCGTAAAGGCTTAGGTATTCCGGTCGGTTCAATTACTCAGTTAGCTACCATTCGTTTAGGAAAAAGAGAAGAAAACCGTTTTCCTAAAATCAAAGACGTAATTCCCTTGGCTAATCTTAATGATATTGTTTTCGGCGGTTGGGATATTTTTGAAGATGATGCCTACGCGGCTGCCCGACATGCAGAAGTGCTTACGCCGGAAGATTTGGATAAAGTGAAAGACGAATTGCAGGCAATCAAACCGATGAAAGCAGTCTTCGATCAAAATTTTGTGAAACGGCTACACGGCGTCTGGGTGAAAGAAGCGCCGACCAAATGGGACTTGATGGAAGCCGTTCGTAACGATATCCGGAACTTCAAAGCTAAACACCAATTAAATCGCGTGGTTTGCATCTGGTGTGGAAGTACGGAAGTTTTCACTCAAATTGGCGAGGTGCATCAATCGCTTCCGGCTTTGCAAAAAGCCATGAAAGAAAACAGCAACGAAATTGCGCCTTCTATGATTTATGCGTATGCAGCTTTAGCAGAAGGAGTTCCTTATATCAATGGAGCGCCGAATCTGACCGTGGACATGCCGGCTATTTGGGATTTTTCCGCTCAACAGCAAACGCCGATCTGCGGAAAAGATTTCAAAACCGGTCAAACGATGCTGAAAACCGTTATCTCCCCGATGCTGAAAACCCGTATGCTGGGATTGAACGGCTGGTTCTCGACCAATATTCTGGGCAATCGCGACGGCGAAGTCTTGGACGATCCGGGTTCGTTCAAAACAAAGGAAGAATCGAAACTGTCGGTTATCGACAATATCCTTCAACCCGATTTATACCCGCAACTTTACGGAAATGTTTACCACAAGGTTCGTATCAATTATTATCCGCCGCGCAAAGACAACAAAGAAGGCTGGGACAATATTGATATTTTCGGATGGTTGGGTTATCCCATGCAATTGAAAGTCGATTTCCTGTGTCGCGACTCAATACTGGCCGCGCCTCTTTGCTTAGACTTGGTCTTGTTCACCGACTTGGCTAAACGCGCCGGTTTCAGCGGGATTCAATCTTGGCTCTCGTTTTACTTCAAGAGTCCGATGCACGACAACGAACATATTGCCGAACACGATTTGTTTATCCAATATGTGAAACTGAAAAATACCTTGCGCCGGATTATCGGCGAAGAAACGATCGACTTCATTGATTGATAAAACGATAAAAAAGGAGGCCTCCGGTCTCCTTTCTTTTTTTTTTGGTTTTTAATTGGTTATGAAAAAAAAAATGATTGGGGTGAAAGAACTGCAAGCTCTTTCACCTATTTTCAAAAAACCGTACGGGCCTTTTCTGGCCAAATGTTTGATAAAAATTGCCGGTATCGACAAAGCCAACAAAGTGTATGATTCCGGTAAATTCAAAACCGGTACCGACATCGAAGACGCTATGATCGACGGCTTGGGTATTATCCGGAAAGTACACAATATAGACGTCCTGAAACAGTTTGAGGGAAAACCTTTTATCACGGTATCCAACCATCCCTACGGCCATGTGGACGGTATCATGCTGGTAGGCGAAGTATGTAAAATACGCACGGATTTCAAGGTAATGGTGAATTGGATGTTGAATTTGGTCGATATTATGCAAGAGCATTTTATCGGCGTAAATCCGTACAGTCCGGATACGGTTAACAAATCAAGTCTGTCCGGCGTAAAAGAATGTTTGCTGCATCTGAAACAAAATCATCCCTTGGGTTTCTTTCCTGCCGGCGCCGTTTCCAAAAACATCGGCAACAACCGGATAAAGGACAGGGAATGGCAGGAAGGCGTTATTAAACTGATTCAAAAAGCACAGGTTCCGGTCATTCCCGTGTATATTTCCGGACAAAATTCATGGTTTTTCAATTTTCTGGATACAATCGACTGGCGGATACGAACCGTTCGCCTTTGCCACGAATTAACTACCAAAAAGGGAAAAACCATACACATGGTTTTCGGAACGCCCATTTTCCCGGACGAACAAGCCCAATACAAAGAAACCAAGTCTTTAGGCGAGTGGCTGAAAAGGAAAACCTACGAATTGGCGGCAACTCAATTCCGTTCGGCCATGTGATTGACCGGTATGTCACAGGAGTATCCGTTAAAATAACCTTGAGCTATCGGCGAGTTTTTAAATAATATTAAAAATCAAAAATGCGGAAAAATAATTGGAAAAACGTTTGCGTATATAACAAAAACGCTACACCTTTGCATCGTAAAAACTAACAATCAAACAACAAACATCATGTCGAAGAAAACAGAAAAGCCGGCGGAAAAAACCATTTCCGATGCCGATGAGAAGCCGAAAAGGTTGTCGAAAATGGCTGACTGGAAGTTAAAGCATCCTGATGACTTGGTAACTATTATAGATATTAAGGCCGTAATGAAATAAGTCTTATGCGTTATTTAATCGACACTAATATCTTTCTTTTTTATACTTCTGATTCCTCGTTTTTGGATAGATCCGTTAGAACGATTCTCGAAAATTATGAGAACATTATTTATATAAGTTCTGAAAGTGTAAAAGAGGCTATACACCTTTTCCAAACCGGGAAAGTAAAGAAAAAAAGTTGGAAAACAGCTTCCGATATAATTAATTCCATTGAGAACGAATCTGGTATCACCATCAAATACGTCACCCGCGAGCATCTCCTAACCTTCGCCGCCCTCGACCGTGTAGAGAGGCACAACGACCCCAACGACCGCCTGATCATCGCGCA
>JAISNS010000308.1 GCA_031276105.1 Dysgonamonadaceae bacterium | reverse complement strand
AATTCCATGATTCTTATATGTACCTGATTTCATTAAATTGCCTTGACCACGTAAGCCGTAGCATTTACATTTTTCATTGGGGCAAAAATAATCGCTAATTGTTATCATATTTTTTGCCGCAATGGTAATAAAATAATATCAATCAAAATATGACACTACCAGTTTTTAGTTCTAAAAGAAATCCAATTCCAATTGTATGTGTTTGCTTTCCATCCCCTCGCCCGCATTGCCGACGCCAAATCCCAACAAACGCACCGGTTGTCGCGACAAATCTACGCTTTTCATCATTTCGCGGGCAAGCGGCCACATCTGATAAAAGTCCGTAATCTTCCTGAACAGGGTTTTACTTTTTGTAATCGTTTTAAAATCAGCGTATTTTACCTTAATGGTAATTGTCCGCCCATAAAAATTTTCCTCCAGCATACGCGCCATGACTTCTTTCGCCAAATGATACAACTCTACCGTTAAAAGAATCCGGTTATCTTTGTCTTTCAGGAAAGTCGTTTCCGCGCTTATCGACTTGGTAACGCGATTCGGTTCTACTTCCCGGTCGTCGATACCGCGGGCGTTCTGATAAAAAGTACGTCCTACTTTCCCGAATAATCTGACAAGTTCGGTTTCGGAGCGTCTTTTTAAGTCGTATCCGGTAAAAATTCCGTTTTCGTGCATTTTCTGCGCAGTTACTTTCCCGACCCCGAAAAACTGTTCAACCTTCAGGGTTTCCACAAATCTCGTTGCATTTTCCGGCGGAATCACAAAAAAACCATTCGGCTTTTTGTATTCGGATGCAATTTTGGCTAAGAATTTATTGATAGACACTCCGGCCGAAGCCGTTAAACCGGTTTCTTCAAAAATACGCTGTTGTATTTCCTTTGCAATCAAGCCGGCGGAAGGATTTTGCTTGTGATTGACCGTTACATCTAAAAACGCTTCATCAAGCGAGAGCGGCTCTACGAGGTCGGTGTATGCCAAGAATATCTCCCTGATTTGCCTGGAAACTTCGTGATAAACATCGAAGCGAGGCGGAACGAAAATCAGTTGAGGACACTTGTTTTTAGCTGTCAGGGAAGGCATGGCAGAATGAATCCCGAATTTGCGGGCTTCGTAGCTGGCTGTGGAAACAACTCCCCGCGCTTCGGAATAACCGACGGCAACCGGTTTTCCCCGTAATGCTTCATTATCCCGCTGTTCTACGGAAGCATAAAAAGCATCCATGTCTATATGGATAATTTTCCGCATATTATATGAACAATTTATCCGTCAACCTCTTACGGGAATCTTAATTTTCCCTATCTTTCTCTTTATCCAAAGAATATCCAACAGCGTGAGGAGGAAGATAAAAAGCAGGGTGAAAAAAACGGTCGATTGAAAGCCTGAAGTAAGATTTTTTAACCCAAGTATCGCTAATTCGGGAATATACCAATTGCGCACATAACGAACGATACCAAGTGCGGCAATGCCTACCGATAAGTTTAACAGTAAGATTAACAGGCAATAAGGAAGCGAGAGAGTAAAACGCCGGTAACCGGTTAAAATCAAGTCGCCCAATGTTTTTTGATTTTTATACACAATCAGGTTGATACTTAAAAACATCAAACCGACGGAAGGAAGCATAATTAATCCTCCGGCTGTCATCACGGCGATAATCAGCAAGGAAAGGAAATACGACAATTTGCCCTGTTCGCCTTTGTTGTTGTTGACCTCGTAATCCGGTTTGGAAGAGAAAAAAGCGGGAATCAGCGGGTCGGCCGGATTTTTTACTTCCAAAATCAAACGTGAAACAGGAATCGTATCTTCCGGCGGCGCAAAACGATTGTTCGCCCATTGCATGAAAGATTCCGGAACAAGAATCGTGTTTAAATCGCTTGAAAAATCGACAATCTGCCCGTCAAAGATTTCCTGTAGGCCGTTTCCCGAAACAACAATCCGGAAAACAAGCTGCTGTATAATTCCTTCCGAAATTTGGGGAAGTCCTTGACTTCCGGCGAAACCAAAATTATAAAGATTCAAATAATCCTGCGGAATGATAACCGGTATTAAACGGCTATTTTCGTTCCATTCCCACTTAGAGTTGGATTTATCTAACCATTCATCGGGTACCGATTCGAAAAACAGGTCGCTCGCCAAGCCCGGCGTA
The DNA here is from genome assembly GCA_031276105.1 of Dysgonamonadaceae bacterium. GTDB lineage: Bacteria > Bacteroidota > Bacteroidia > Bacteroidales > Azobacteroidaceae > Azobacteroides. The sequence continues at coordinate 1,578 of JAISNS010000308.1, read as the reverse complement.
TAGCTGTTTGCTCCAAAATAGGCACGCAATTGAAAACGGGAAGGCGTGAAACCGGCCAGGGAACGAATAAAAGGTTGCTGTTCTATTTCCTTGATTTCCTGCGAAGTAAAAAAGGTATTACCCATTCCCAAAGTGGCCAGCGCGGACACTTTTTTATTTATGACCATCCGTTCTTCCCGAAACAAACGAGTGTCGGAAGAAAATAGCGGATGTATATCTTTCGAAAAACAAAAGCCTGCCAATAAAATACTTATTCCCGTCAGGGCAGCCAAAGCGTATCCGGCTAACTGGAGAATACTGATGTTCCGGAGAAGCAATTTAAGTAACGGCAACTGTTTTTTTGCAATCATAATTTCAGACAACGTTGGTAGTTAAACGAATATTTTTGTCCCAGCGAACAAAGAATCATTCCGGCTTGTCGCATTTGCAATTCATTCAGAATAAGTTCGGAAAGAATTTCGATATTTGCATCGTCCAAATGACTGAAAGGTTCGTCCAAAAAAAGGAAATCAAACGGTTGACACAAAGCGCGAAGAATCGCAACGCGCTGTTGTTGCCCGAACGAAAGCCGGGCTGTTTTTTCGTCTTTCTTACCGGCCAGTCCCAGACCATTCAACAGACAGATAATTTCATCCTCTGTTTTGTAATGAGTTAACCGGTTCTTCAGGATAATATTTTCGAAGGCCGTTAATTCGGAAAATAACTTTAATCCTTGGAATACAAAGCTGATCCGGTTTTTCCGTATATCGCGCCATGCAGAAGAAGAAAGGGCGTCGATTTTTGTTTCGTCAAACAAGATGTCGCCATGGTAATCGTTTCGTTCACCGAACAAAAAGGAAAGGAAAGACGATTTTCCGGCTCCCGATGAAGCGGCAAGCAGATAATATTCGCCTTTGTGGAAGGTTGCCTTTTTGCACCAAATTTCCGATACGGACGCATCCGTACCGGAAATAAAGTGAGGCAAAACGTCGTTTACCTGTATTTGATTCATATAAAATCCGTTTATTGGGCAGCGATTTCGTCCAGATTCTTTATCAAAAGTTTCAGGCCGTTTTGTTTGCTGTCTTTAAATTTCAGGGAGAGATAAAACTCGTTATCTTTATCGGTTCCGAAACTGATATCTTTGCATGTTTCCAGAAAATCAATGGCAGGTTTCGCCACAGGCGGCGTTTCGTTTTGCAAAAGCGTCCGGATGTTTCCGGGATAAGAACTTAAATCCAGATTGAGGTAAAATAAAGCCGGATCATTTTTCAAACTGCTTGCCAATGGACTGTTTTTCAGGCTCTTTGAATATCCTTTTCCGGTAAATGCGGTAATTGCGTCGGCGTCGTCCGTTATGAATACGCGCCCGTCTTTAAAGGCTACGGAAATGGTGACTGCTCCCAATAAGTTGATCGTATAAAAATCGTCTGTTTTTTGGAGCATTCCTTCCGGAATTAAAGATAAAATCCGGTTGAAATCGTCTTCGCTTTTTACCGAAAAACTAATTCCCGCCAATGGAATGGGAAACGGGCCTTGGGCAAATCCATACAGGCTTAAAAGAAAATCGCCTGCCAATCCATCAATCACCGTCTTTAC
>JAISNS010000179.1 GCA_031276105.1 Dysgonamonadaceae bacterium | reverse complement strand
ACCTTCTCCTGAGAGAATCCCGCCTGCGGAAGCAGAATGAGTAACAGTACGATTGTCTTTTTCATTTTATCCATAATACTTTATTTTACGGAAATAAATGCTAAGATCGTACCAAACGGGTAAATGATTGAAAAATAAAATAATACGAAAACAGATGAAAGAATAAATGTAAAGTAATTTTACATCGGATGATAAATTATTTTACACTTAATTGATGAAAAAACTATAACTTAGCACCTCCGGCTTGTCCGGCTTAGGAATTAACAAAGAAATTTTTCGTATATTTGCAGGCAAATTAAATCATTATGAAACTTTTTGATGTATATCCCCGGTGGAATATTGAACCGGTTCGCGCACAAGGCTGCAAAGTATATGACAAAAACGGAACGGAATATCTGGATTTTTATGGCGGCCATGCCGTCATTTCCGTCGGTCATTCCCATCCCGGATATGTGAAAAAAATAACGGAACAGTTGAATAAAATCGGTTTTTATTCCAATTCCGTACAAGTTTCATTGCAAGAAGAATATGCCGAAAAATTAGGACGCGCTTCGGGTTATCCCGATTATTCTCTGTTCATGGTCAATACCGGCGCCGAAGCCAATGAAAACGCCTTAAAACTGGCCTCCTTTCATAATCAACGCACGAAAACGCTTGCTTTCAACCGTTCTTTTCACGGAAGAACGGCAATCGCCGTCAGTGTCACCGACAATCCCAAGTACCGGCCCCCGATAAACAAAGGCTTGGAAGTCGTTTTCGTACCGCTGAACGATTGGGACGCGGTCGAAAAAACACTGAAAAACAGGGATATATCTTCGGTCATTATCGAAGGAATTCAAGGGATCGGCGGAATCATTGTCCCGGAACCGGAATTTCTCCGAAAACTGAGCCGCCTCTGCCGGGAAACCGAAACCGTTTTAATCCTCGACGAAATACAATCCGGCTATGGACGTTCCGGTAAATTTTTCGCACACCAGTATGCCGGCATCCGGCCGGATATCATCACGATAGCCAAAGGGATGGGAAACGGTTTTCCCGTTTCGGGCGTCTTAATCGCTCCGCAATTTACCGCCGTACACGGACAGTTGGGAACTACTTTCGGCGGAAATCATTTGGCCTGTGCCGCCGCTATCGCCGTCCTGGACATCATGGAAGAAGAAAAATTAATCGAAAATGCCGCCCAAATCGGCGACTATTTGAAACATGAACTGGCAAAACTGCCGCTAATCAAAGATGTACGTGGTAGCGGTTTGATGATTGGCCTCGAAATGGAAGAACCCATCCAAGCCATTCGCAACCGCCTCTTGTTTGAAGAAAAAGTATTTACCGGAGCAACGGGAACTCATATTTTCCGTCTCTTGCCCCCGCTATGCATCGACCGGGAAATAGCGGATGAATTTATAAAACGATTTAAAAAATTAATAATATGCAAATAGTAATTATTGGAGGCGGAAATATAGGCAGCGCCATTGCCCGCGGTTTATCGCAGGGAAGTTTTTTCAAACCGAACGACATCACGGTCATCGACATACACGAAGCGCCGTTGCAGGCAATAAAAGCCTTCAATCCGGCAATCAACACTGTGTCGGGCAATTACAACAGCATTGAGGCTGCCGATATTGTACTGCTGGCCGTTAAGCCCTGGTTGGTAAAAGAAGTTATCCTGAACATCAAATTTCATTTGGATTACGAAAAACACATCTTAATTTCAATTGCGGCCGGAATAAGCATTGAAGAAATTAATAAAACGCTGTTAAAAACTTCGGAAAAAACGGCTTTGCCGGTTTTGTTCCGAATGATTCCCAATACTGCGATTGCTGTAAAACAAAGCGTTAACCTTATTTCGTCGCACAATGCATCTTCGGAACAGGAAGAGTTACTGTTAAAGATTTTCAATGAATTGGGATGCGCCTTTTTGCTGGATGAAAGCAAATTAGCCACCGGAACAGCGCTTACTTCCTGCGGGATCGCTTACTTGTTTCGTTACGTCAGGGCAGCTACATTAGCCGGAGTGGAATTGGGTTTTTACCCGCAAGATGCGCAAAACATGGTGGTGAAAACCATGCTGGGCGCCGCCGCTTTGCTCGACAACACCCAAACGAATCCCGAAGTGGAAATTGATAAAGTTACGACGCCTGGCGGAATCACCATCAAAGGGTTGAACGAACTGGAAAACAACGGATTCAGTTCCGCTATTGTCAAGGCAATAAAAGCGAGCAAATAATCAATTTCTTTTCAAGCGGTAATTCTTTATTCCCAAGCTGTTGTACGTTTCGATCAACGCGTTTTCGTCGTTGGTTATCACCAGCAATTTATCGCCCGGATGCAATTCGGTATTCCCTTTCGGAATAAAATACAGGGCATCCCGTTTCACCATTACGGCCAAAGTCTGGTCGGGTAAAGGAATGTCCATCAAGCGATTCCCTTTAGATAAAATCAATTTGTTCAATACGATTTCCGTCATGGTCGATTTAATATCTTCCGAAAATTCCACGTCGAAATCCTGGAAAGCGCTTTTGTCTTCGCCGGTTTTCGCCAAGTCCAGCCAGCGGGCAAATTGCGTGAGGCTTGTTCCCTGAATCAACAGAGAAAGCAACGTAATAAAAAATACGATATTAAAGAACAGGTGAGCATGTTCCAGTCCTGCGGCCAAAGGAAGAATCGCAAAAATAATCGGCACCGCCCCCCGTAATCCGACCCACGAAATGAAAAGTTTTTCCCTGAAATTCATTTTGTAAAAAGGTAATAGAGAAAGGAAAACCGTTAGGGGTCTTGATCCGATAATCATAAAAACGCCGATAATCATACTGACCAACGCTACCGGCCACAAATCTTTCGGATTAATTAACAGTCCCAATGCGAGAAACATAATCATCTGACTAATCCAGGCTAAACCGTCGAAAAACCGGATGGAAGAACGCCGGTGCACAATCCGGGCATTTCCGATAACCAAACCGCCGATGTAAACCGCCAAATAACCGTTGCCTTTCAGGAAACAGGTTGCCGAAAAAATGAATATTCCGCACGTAAAAATCAATATCGGGTAAAGCGAATCGTTGGCCAAATTGATTCGGTTGATAACCCATACCCCGGCTTTTCCCAAAAAGAATCCGGCTAAACCGCCGATAGCGAACTGTAAAATAAAATCGAGAACTGCCTGCCCGTAATCAGGTGTTCCCGAAGTGTTTATCAATTGGATAAAGATGATGGTCAACAGGTAGGCCATCGGATCATTGCTTCCGCTTTCCAATTCCAGCAAAGGACGCAACTTTTTCTTTAAACGCACGCCTTTGCCTCTCAATATGGAAAATACGGACGCCGAATCGGTCGATGACATGACCGAAGCCAACAATAACGATTCCAGAAAAGTCAAAGCGATAGAGGGAAAAAAGTATTGGGTAAGGTAATAAATAAAAATTCCGGTGAAAAAAGCCATAAACAAAACGCCTAAGGTGGCCAGGATAATTCCCTGTCCGGCTACCGGTTTTATATCCGTATATTTCGTATCCAGTCCGCCGGAAAACAGGATAATACACAAGGCAACCGTTCCGATAGCTTGGGCAATGTGATAATTATGAAATTCAAAGCCAAAACCGTCGGTTCCGAACAACATTCCCACGCCAAGGAAAAGCAACAATACCGGAATTCCGAACCGGACGCCGGCTTTCGTTACAACTAAACTTACTAAAAAAAGAACAGATAAAAATAAAAGTAAAAATTCTATACTTAATACCATACGCTAATTTAGTTAAAAGAATACATATCATTACCGGATAAGCTTGAGTGCAAAGTTAATCCAAAAATCCGGGAAAAACAAGCCGGGTTTTAAAACAGCGAACATTTACAGAGTTGAATGGTTACGGTGGTACTCGTAGCCAAATCTATTACATACGGACGAATGTCTTCCGGTACGATTTCGATAATCTTTTTCGGGTCGGCGTTCACCCATACATCAACAATCTTCACTCGCCCGTTTTGCGATTTTTTACTATCTTTGTATCGCAAATTTTTAATGACGAAGATGATGAATAGCTTGACAGGATTAAAAAAGCGAGAAAAGATAAGAAAAATGGATAAAAATATACCGTACATTGATAAAATTATTCCCATTATAGTATCTCTTGCCTCACCGGATCAGATTATACTTTTCGGATCATACGCACGGGGAGATAATACGGATAAAAGTGATATTGATTTGCTCATTGTAAAAAAAGATTTAAAGAACGGGCGAAAAATCAGCGGTTCGATTTACATGGCTTTTCTTGAAAATGAAATTGGTATCCCTGTTGATTTACTTACAATTGATTATGATCGATACGTTGAATTGAACAATAAAATCGGATATATTTATAAAACAATAAAGCAAGAGGGAAAAGTGATATATGGAACGTTATGAATCATGGATTGAGAGAGCAAAGAGTAGCTTGGAGTTAGCACAGGCAAAAATTATCCGGCATATTCATTATGAAGATTTATGTTTCCAATTACAACAGGCTGCTGAAAAAGCGTTAAAGGGCCTTTTGATATATTATGGAGTTGAACCGGAATTTACCCACAACATTGAAATACTGTTAAAAGAAATTAAAAATTTTACCGATATACCTAAAAACATCAAAGAAGCAGTACAATTGACTAATTACGCCGTTCAAACAAGGTATCCAGGCGAATATGATGAAATAACGAAAGAAGAGTATGAGAATAGCATAAAAATAGCGTCCCTTTGTTTGGATTGGGTTGAAAATAAAATCAAAGAAACTGAAGAAAATAAAAAACCAGAATAAAAGCAAAAAATACTTCGTATAACGGGACTGTTTACGCTTCGCCGCCGGCAGATGGCTCGGGTTCCGTTCGCCTAGATCATCCGCTGCGCTCCTTCCCACGGCTCATTCCGGCAAATTTGGGCGGCACGAAACCCTACGGGTTTCTTTATAGCGCCGCCCAAACGCCGTAAACAACCAGAACGTTAGGCGACATTTTTGGGCAAATTTTCGGAATAACTAAAAAAGGCTTGACTTTTCGAAAAACACATAGTACATTGTACTTATGGATATATTGTTAGATGCAAGTGTTATAATGGCAATTATACTTGATGAACCG
>JAISNS010000304.1 GCA_031276105.1 Dysgonamonadaceae bacterium | reverse complement strand
GGCGACGAAAACACCAGCCGGTCGTAATCGCGCTGAAACTCGGTTCTGTCGTGTTGCTTTTCGTCGTGATACTGTTCCATCCCGAAGCGCTTGGACGATAATAATTGTTTCCAGTTCATTGTCATTACTTATAATGGCGGCAAACGTACGCTAAAATTTCGATATTCCCAAGGCGGACGGGGCGAGGGGGCAAGCGCGGGGGCATCTTAACTTGCCCGATAGGGCATACATATCAATAGGAAAAGTTTTTGCTGACGCTAACCATTCCCGACGCAAAAATCTTCTTAATCAAATAAACTTGATCCTTTACCGGTTTCGCAATTTTAATACCTTGCAGATTATAATATTCCGTACTGAGGATATGCTTTTTTGCGATGCTTGGCAATACAGTTACTTCATCAATGTTGATAGAAACTTTGTCACCTTCGGTAGCGGCAATGACAGCATCGAAAGGTTTGAGCGGCGTTGATAATGTTGTCGCTTTTTCAAACCGTTTATGAGATTCATTCAAGATATAATAATAAAGCGCGCCTAAATCGCTTTTATTTGTCAAATCGGGATTGGCAACGAATGTATATCCGTTGATAGACGGAGCAGCGCCGGTTGTGTTTAATACTTCGCCTGCAGCAGTGGAGAATGTAACCGTTACAGTTTCTGCGTTGCCGAAGGCTGATCGGGGAAATTCGAGGATATATGCCTGTCTTGCTTCGAGAGCAGATGCGTAAACGAAAGCATCGCCGTCGTAAGTTGCGGCATAGATATTGGCGGTAGCCGAATTTCCGTCGGCAGGATCAAGGCCTTCGGTAATTGTGCCGCTGCCATTATAGACAACGCCGGGTTTGCTTTCGCCGCCGTATTCAACGTTTATGCTTACAATATCAAACGGGAAGCCGATGGGATGCCATTTGTCGGTAGCGAAAGTCTTCACTATTTTGACCGTACCGTATATTTCCAAATTTTCCGCACCGGTCAGTTGCGATCCTTCGTTGAATACAAGACCGGACAAACCGGCGTTGATATAGTCGTCTGCCGATTTTGAGCCATCGACAGGAATCACCAGTTCTCCCGACGTAAAAGCAATTATATCGGCGGGAGCGGGATAAGCCGGCAATAATTGAATTTCGCCGGCATCCAGATTACCGCCGCTGCCATTGGCCTGAGTAATATGCAAGCGATAGCGTTTGTATGCCGCCGGATCGGCAATTTTGAAAACGAAGTTTTGCAAATAATTGTTTGTGAAAACAACATCGTATTGATAATCAAGAATTGTGCCTGCATTGTTGTCGTCTTGATTTTCGGCATAGCCATACAAAATCCATTTTTTCGGGTTACGGTCGTATTGGTCGGGGCGATTGCAGATAGAATATGCCCCTACTTCAGTCGGCGTATCGAAACTAAATTCAATATAACATTTATTACTTTCGGCAGTATAAGGACTTGACACGCCAACAGGTTTGCGGTCGTGTATGTTATGAACGCCTTCGCTGCCGTAACCGTCGGAAGTTCCCCAACCTTTTTGGTCGAAAGCCCAAGCGCCGGCGCCTTCGGTTAAGTCGAGCGGGAAATAGGTGTCTTCATCATACGGGCCAACGTATGGAAAACCGTTGATTTGAAATTCGCCGACAGCTATGTTTTCGCCGTTGAGAGTTATGCGGAATTTTTGCGCAGCGTGATCCTTCTGTTCTGTTCCTAACGACGTTGTATAAATACTTACCGAATGGGCGGTAAATTCGGGTTGCTCTGTGTCCTTTAATTGGTCGTCTAAATTTACCCATTTCGGACAATCGGAACACCAGCTTGTGGGCAACCGGTAATACTCGACCGTTACATTCGATTTATCGTAATTTTCGTTTAAAGCCAACGAATAGGAAGTAGCTATAATCGGATAAGGCAGTTCTATTTCTATTTGCGTTGTTTCGGGAGCCGTGAAAAATGTTGTTTCATCGTTGTCGAACAGATTGTTCAAATTTTCTTGAGATGTGAAAGTGTTGATAGCCGCGCTTGTCCGAATATCGGTATAGTCGGCAATATAAGCATTGCTTGTTGGCTTCAGGTCAGCCGGTTTGTCAATTGATTTCGGCGAACTTTTGATAACAAACCGGTCGAGATTTGGGCCAAAGTCGCGTTCAAAAATATTGGCGCCGCCAATGGTGATACTATTGTTTCCCGCTTCCAAATACACTTGTTCGATTTTGGCAAGTGCATAAGGCGCATGGTCGGCATGGGCAGTTTCGCCGTTTTCACCGGCAATGTCGGCAGGGTCTTTGTGATCATCGCCCCAAGTTGATGAATTGGCGAGTACAATTGATTTTTTAGCCTGCTGGTTGTTTACCTGAATCCAAACGCCACGTGTTTGTCCGCCATTGGCATAATACCAAATCAGGTCGTATGTACCTGCTTCGAGAACGTTTATATTTTCATAAGTAAGCGATCCGTTAGCGCTTTCGTCGCCTGCCGCCGCGCCGCTACCTGAGGCAAAATCGGAACAGGCGCGCGTTTCGGCATTTCCTGTTTTTGAAGTCCATGCTTCAGCTTCCACCACGACGGGCGTAATGCGGTCGGTGGGTTTTTCGAACGTTTCGGCGGAATCGGTAATCGTTAATTTGTCGATAGCAGGCGCGTGTTGCGTGCGGTTGTACTCATACGCGCCGAGTTCAATTACATTTGCTCCCTCATCGAGATAAATCAGTTGGTTAAGCGATTTGTCGGAAGTCTCCCAGTCGGTCGTACTTTCGGTAAAAGTAAGCAACAATGGTTTTTGGTTGTTTACCTGCACATAGCAAGAGCGAATATTCATGCCGGCATAAGCAATCGCCAGATTATAAACGCCTTCGGATGCTACGGTTACGTTATAGCGCACATAAGCGTTAGCGGTGCTTTCCATATCAATACCCGTGCCGTTAGAAAAGCCTGAGCGACTTGAAGTCGTGGCAAAGTGAAACACATCGGCATTTTCAGCCTCAATAACGATGTTTGTTTGGGAAAATGCGGTAGCTGTGGCTACAATTCCAAAAACACAGAGAGTAAAAACTCTCAAGAAGTAATTTTTTCTTTTCATGATGAATTTAATTAATTGATTTGTTTTTTATAAATTTGAAAACTTGTTTTTATTCAATTACAGCGGCAAAGCCGCCGTTATGTACCATTTTGATGGAAAGTTTATCGCTCTGCATGACCGGTTTTACATTTTTGCGATAGTCCATCGCTTGCCGACCGGCATTGATTCCGTCTTCAAAACTTGTCATTGTCAGCGTTTTATTTTCCGGAAGGAACGACAGGTTGAGTTCAAAAGTGCGTTTCGGCTTGTCGCTGTTGCATATTCCGCCAATGAACCATTTGTCGCCTTTGCGTTTGGCTACAATATAGTATTTACCGGCTTCGGCTGCCAATACTTTGGTATCGTCCCAAGTAGTAGGCACGGAAGTGATAAATTCGGTACATTCGTGGTTGCGATAATAGAGTGTCGGATTATCGGCAAGCATTTGTATGCCGCTTTCAAAGGCAACGAAGAGCGCCATTTGGTAGGCGCGAGTACCGATACTTGCCGAGTTGGGACGGTCGCCCGAACGTCCGCCGTAAGCGTTCGGCTGCATCGAAAGCATGGCGCCGGGCGTGTAATCCATCGGGCCTACCGCATTGCGGATAAACGGATAATAGACGCTTGTGTTCGGCAGGCAAGCGCCCATGTATTCCATTCCGCGCACGCCTTCATAAGAAATCACGTTTGGATATTTGTATTCAAGTCCTGCCGGTTTGAATGCGCCGTGAAAATCGACGAGCAAATGATTGGAGGCCGCATCGCGTGCCACACGTTCATAGAAATCGACCATCCAGGCATCGCTTCTATCCATAAAGTCAATTTTCACGCCTTTTACTCCCCACTGTTCAAAGGTTTTGAATATCTCAAAATTGTTTTCCACCGTTAGCCAAGTGAGCCAAAGAAATATGCCTACGTTGTGTTCTTTTCCATACCGGATTATTTCGTGAACATCTACTTCAGGATTCGGCGTATAAGGGTCGCGGGTCGATTTTGCCCAACCTTCGTCCATTACAATATATTCTACGCCGTATTTCGAGGCAAAGTCGATGAAATACTTGTAGGTATCAAGGTTGAATCCCGACACGAAATTTACATCGGGGCCGTAGGGTGTAGCGCCATTCCACCATTCCCACGAGGCTTGTCCGGGCTTAATCCACGAGGCGTCGGCGAGTTCACTTTTTGCGGCGAGTTTCAATGTCATTGTATTTTCAGCGAGTTGCGCGTCGGTTTTTGCCAATACAAAATAACGCCAAGGTAATGTTCTTGTAGCTGTTGTTTTGACTATGTAAGCGGCTTCTTTTGTTATTTTTAGACTTCGGTCGCCGTCTTCGCCAAACGCAAGCGGCATTTTCGGAAAAGCAGAAACGATATTGTTGTTAGCCGCCGTTTTGAGAAACATTGCCGGATAGTCGCTTAAATCCGATTCGGACAGGAGGATTTTACATTGCTTTTTGGAATCAATAAGCAACGGCAGGGGCGCCATTGGGCGGTTTTGTTGCCATTCGGCAATGTTTAAATGATGATAATCGTCTTCATAAGGGGTTTTGAAACCGCCGGTAAATTGGCAATGCAACAGATAATCGTTCGGTATTTGCAGCGAAAACGTTTCGTTCAATACTTCCATTTCGCCTTTTCGGTTCATAATGATGCGATAAGCGACACCTTCGTCGAAAGCGCGAAATTCGACCGAAAAGTTGCCTTTGAAGTTCAATAACAAACGGTTGTATTGATTTTTAACCGTCGAGAACTTCAACGGGACAACGGGCGTTATTGTTTCGCTTACGCTTGCGCGTTTTTGGCTGACGAGTATGGGATTTGTGCCGAATATCGCCGTTGATGTTTCGAGGGCGATTTCACCGTTTTCGAGCATGATTTGCTCGTTTACCGACAGGTCGTAAGTGATTTTATCGTCGAGTTTGACGGTAATTTTCAAATCGCCGTCCGGAGAGCGAAGTTCAAACCATTTTTTGTTTGCGGCATTTGCAAACAAAGAAGAAATTGCAACCGACAGAGCGGTAATAAAGATTGATCGTTTGTTCATAATTATTAGAAAATTATACTTTTAGTGTTGGCATATACGGTTGTTCCGTCAATAACGGTTACCATATAAATGCCTTGATTCAGTTTGATTTCTTTCGACCGGATAAGTTCGCCTGTCGAAACCGTTGCTCCCTGCAAATTGAGCAGGCGGTATTGCAGTTTCCGGTCGCTTGTGTTGCACAAATGCAGACTACCTTGTTGCGCGGTGATTATTACCGGATTGTTTACGGTTTGCTTTTCGACAATGCCGCTTCCTCCGATTCGTTCAAACAACTGCCAACGCGCCACTTCTACCGCCGATCCGTTGTTGTTTGCCGTTACATTCAGGCGATAGTATTTATATGGCCGGTTGACATTTGATTCCATTCCTTTTGCCAATCCTTTTTCGGTTATGAAGCCGTTGCGTTCCAACTCGTCGAGCAATTCAAAAAGCATCGTTGCGCTCAAATGAATAGACGACTCATAGCCCTTTGCCGTACTTTCGGCGGAAACACGCGGCGTTCGTTCGAACCAAGTGTTTCCGGCTACGCCTGTATTGAAATTCAGCGCCGACTGCCATACGCTTTTTCCGTTGGCGATGAAGTAGTTGATAAATCGTTCTTCGCGATCGGCGTCTAATTTTCCCGACAAAATCCATTGTGATAGATAACGCATCAGTATTCCTTTAAACATTCCGCCGTCGCCACCACCTTCGTCGTTATACAGTATTCCGTAAGGCGAAAATTTGGTTGGGTCGTTCAAAATGTAGTCGGCTGTTCGCATGGCTGCATCGAAATACTGCTGTTCGTTTGTAATTTTGTAGAGTTCGAGGCAAGCGCCAATCCAAGTTCCCTGGTTGTAGGTAAAAATCCAATCGTTGTCGTAAGAATCGCGCACAAGTCCATTGGAGAGAATCAGGCCGGATTTCATCCAGTTATAGATTTGCAATGCCCAATCCAGGTAGGTTTGTTCGCCGGTCAGTTGGAACAGCCGCGCTGCAACAATAATTGCAGGTGCATTGGAACAGGCGTTTTTCGATTGCGGCTGCGTATCGACCCACTGTATCCCGCCGCCGTGATAGTCGGTGTTCCAACCGAGTTTTATCCAATTCCAAAGTTGAATAGCTTCGTTTTTCCAATTAACCATGCCTGTGGGTTCTACTTCGTTAGCGCGGATACATGCCAAAGCCATCCATTCCATATCATCAAAAAAACCGTTTTTCAAGCTATTTTGTCCGGATTTCATCCCGTTGTATATTTGTCTCATTTTTAGCTTATAATCATTATTTCCTGTTCTTGCATAAGCGTCTATAAACACATCAATCGCGTGAGCCATCCACCAATAATTGAATCCGAAGTCTTTTGTTTCGGCTTCGAGATTATTTGCGTGGACGAGATAGTATCCCGAACCGCGCTGTCGCCAAAACAGGTCGATCATTTTACTCTGCATAGAGTCGGCACACGCGCTCCATCCTGTTTTTTCCGTTTCGTTGCTTATGCGATAAAGCTGGAAATTATTGGTCACCGGAAGCACATTTTTGTTGGCGCGAACATCAAGCGTTTTCCATGTTGCGCCGTCGTTAGAGCCTGAAACTTCCCATGAGCGGATTTGATTGGCAACATTGGCGGCAGTGGTCGTAATAAGCGAGTAGCCGGCAATGCCGACAGGTTGGTCGAAGGTGTAAATTATTTCGGCTGTTTGGCTGTTGTTTTTTCGGAAAACAGCGTTGAGATCGTTAGCGAGCAAATTGGACGCGCCGAGATCGCCCGAAGCCGAAACATTTTCTGTTTGCGTGAAGTCGGCAGGCAATAAAGCGGGCAGCCCGAAAAGTTGAAACTCAGCGATTTTGAGTTTTGTTCCGCCATTAACTGCCGAAATAACAATACGATGGCGAGTATGCGCTTGCGCATTGCTGTTTTGTGCAAACAGCGACTGAGAGAGACGTCCATCGAAAGTATGTGAATAAATACTTGTGCCGATGCGTGTCCAAGTGGCTCCATTGTCGGAGTATTCCAACTTAAAAACCTTCGGATCGGCGCTTTCGTCGTCGGATGACACAAAACTGTAAGCCTTTACGACAACCGGTTGTGATGTTTCTATTGTAATGGCTACTTCGCCCGTAAAGTTTTCGACTTGATAGTAAGTCCAAACATTCTTGTCGGTCAGATTAGCGGCGGTTTCGTTAATAACAGAAGTGGAAACCGATACTATATCCGGCGAATCCAACAGACTGTAATCCAAAACAGGCTGTTGTGCTTTCAAGTCGATTGTCATGGCGAGCAAGGCAGCGACAGTAACGATTGATTTTTTCATATTTTTCAAATTATTTGTTTATTGTTTTAAATGAAAATGATTCATATCCTGCATCCATGCTGATGATAAAAACGCCTTTTTCAGGGAGTACGATAAAGTTTTCGCCGGCAATCATTTTCCCGGTATTCAATTTATGTCCTTGCAAATCGAAAAGAGTAAAATTTCCGGCAAAGGCGCTATTCAGCGTTATTGTATTTTCTTTTACAAACCAAGAGAATCGTTTTTGCAGATTTTCGTAAGGGATTACATTGGGCGCACCGGATTCGTCCGAAAGCGACTTTATGGTAATGCGGTCGATACATGGTGCAAAACCTTGAGTATTACCCAATTCAATTGTATTATTTCCCGCGTGCAACGGAACGACAAGGTTTTTCATGGCTAAAAATCGACCGCTTTCGCCGCCTGTGTTACGGAAATCGTAATACAGCGGTTCGCTTTCATCGTTGATTTTGATGTAAGCCGATTTTGCTTCATCGCTCATATAAAAAATCGTTAGCGCATAAAGCGTATCTTTTTCTACGTTTATATTGCTGAATTTCAACTTATTCATTTTTCCGAGATTGGAAACGTATTTTTTACCCGAACAAAGGCCATCGGTATCAGTCGTTTTTGAACCGTAAGTAAATGCGTTTTCAGCTTCCCATTTTTGTTGCGCCGGTTTTGGCAAACCGGCGTTTTCGGAAAAGCGAATGGCCACTCCGCCCGAATCTAAAAGTGGAATTTGCAACGAACTTGTATTTGTCAAATTTGCCTGAAAATCAAATGTAATTTCCGACTTACAGTCGCCATCTTTGTAAATGTAGGCATTGTAAGTTTTGTTTTCATCTAAAAATGAAAGATTTAAGTTCAGAGTACGTTTTGCGTCGGTAATTGAAGCAACAAACCAGTCGGCGCCGTTTTTGCGGGCGATGCTTACATACCTGTCAGGCTCGGCTTCGAGGCATTTAATTTCGTTCCATGCGGCAGGTATCTGTTTGAGGAAACTTTCGGCAATATGATAGCGATAATTGTTTGGGTGGTCGAGGAAGTACAACAGTCCGCTTTCGTACAAAATAGTATGCGCCACTTGCTGTGCCCACGAAGTTTCGTGTTGCACCCGGCCATTCTTTTTTGCAAAATCGCAGGGCGTAAAATCCATTGATCCGATAACGTTCCGGGTAAGCGCTATATTAATATTATGCTTTGAATTAACCATTTGCGGCATGTCTCCGAAATAAAATTCGCCGCCGAGCACAGCTTCGGAAGTCAAAAAATGCGGATATTTCCGGCGCAAGCCCGAAGGTTTGGTGCAGCCGTGAAAATTAACCGCCATTTGCAGTTCGGCGGTTACGTCAAGCAGTGTTTCATATTTTTGCATTGTCGCTTGGTCGTCGTTTTCCCAAAAATCAACTTTTATGCCTGCCACTCCAAGATTTTTCCATGCCGAAAGTTTGTTGTAAATGTCTTGTCGATTGTTGGCGAAGCGATTGTTATGAGTCCAAAGAATGAGTTTTACGCCTTTGGAATCGGCATAATTAACGATGTCGGCCAGTTGATAATCGGCGCGATTGCTATCCCAACCATCGTCGAGATTGTAATATTCCCAACCCATTCGGGCTGCCAAATCAATATAGGATTTTGAAATATCGTATCCAATCACATTTTGCGCGTCTTCTCCACCCCAATCCCAGGCTACGCGACCGGGCCGAATCCACGAAAAATCGCTGTAAATGCTCGGAGCATTAAGGTTTTCAATCAATGTCGATTCTACAATTGTTTTTAAATCTCCCACAAAAACGACACGCCATGGCGTGGCAAAAGGAAGCGGCGAGTTGATGTTACCCACCGGTTCAAAATTGTAACATCCCGATTTATTGTTTGCTATCAGTCGCGATGTGGCATATTGTCTATCGTTTGCAGCTTCTGAAATCAGCAGATATACGTTGCCGGCTTTGATTAATGCCGGCGTATTCAGTCCGCGTTGTGTGTGTTCGGTATTTACATTGAGGTTCCAGTCGCGCTTTTCGTAGTACCACGAATAGTCGGGATGGTATTTTTGCACCCACGACGATTCGAAATTTGCAACATTCACAAACGAATTTTCCTGTTGAAACGTAACGTTTGCTATGGCTGCGCCTGGCGATTGATACCTGAATGTAAATCCTTCATTATAAACTCGAAATACTATTTCGAGTATGGCTGAAGCAGTTGTAAAACGCGCAGTCGTTTCATTGCAAAAGTTATGATATTCCGATACTTTTCCGGAAGGCAAGGTGTAAGTTTCATTGATAATGCTGTCGCGTTTGCTGTCGAAAACCAAGTTTCTCAGAAAATTTCCGCCGGTAAACCGTATTCCGATATTCGAGGCGTCAATTACAAGCATATTGTTGAAAAATGCTTTGTAAAACAAAGAATCGTTTTGTAGAAACAGTTCTATTTTAATCCGATTATCAGCTGAATACATGGTTGTTAGCAGTGTATTTCCCAATACATTCAGCGAAATACAAGTGGCGACGGCAAGTAATAATAAATTTTTCATAACACAATAGGAATAGCAATTGTATGGGCTTCTTCCCGGTTTATTTGCGTTACGGTTACATCGTCCCAAGCTTCCAGTGCCTGCGCCAAAAGCGCAGGCGTTGGAAACAATAAGGAAATAAGTGCAGCTATATGAGCATATTTACTCATTTTCATTTATTTGAAAGATTATTTTACTACTATCTTGCTTGCTGCTTCGCCTACCCGAATGATATACACGCCACTGCCAACACGGATTTCTGTGATGCCCGGATGACAAACGCCGCTTTCGATCTGTTTGCCAAGCAGATCGAACAGGGTGAACGGCAGGTTGGCGGCTGATGTAGTATATAATTGGATTGAGCCTTTACGCGAGGCAACCGTTACCGGAAAATGGCAGGTTACATTGTTTATAGCGTTAGGACTGGGGGAAATACCGTACCAATCTTTGAACATTTGCCATTGCACCAGATTGGCCGTGCCCTCGCCTGCGGTATCTTCAACGGTCAATTTATACAGAAACGATTCGACAGGTTCTTTAATATTAAACATGAGCGTTGAAGCGTCGGCGGGGAATTTGATGTTTTCACGTGTGTCGAGCAAAACCCAATCGCTTGTTTTTTCGCTGAGGGCTTCTATTTTCCATTTAGACGGGCTGCGTGGGGCAAATCCGAATCGCCCTGTCAGTGCATAGCTTTTGAGCGTAACGAGATCGGGGGTTTCAAATTGGATGTAGAAATTTTTGCCGTCCACTACCGTGTAAACGGTATTCAACTGTTTGTCAAACACATTTTCAAATACTTCATTCCATCCGCCTCCTCTGTCGAATCCGTCGGGGTCGCCCATCGAATAGCTGAGTATTTCATCGAAAGGAACGTTGTGGGTCATGTCGTCGTTGGGAAATGCTTGTTCGGCGCTGATGTAGGGTACGCCAAAGAGTTGCCATTCGCCGATTTCTACTTTTCCGTTTCCGGTAGCGGTAAGCCGGAAATATTGTGCCGATACAAGGTTGTCGAGGTTGTATCCGGTGGTAATGCTGCGATAAGCGTCTGTGTCGATTGCACCGACGTTGGCAACGGGGTTCCAAGTATTGCCGTCGTCGGAATATTCCAATGTCCAATCGTCCGGCAATTTGCCGGGTTGTCCGAAAATGCCGGCGATTGCATAGCCGGTAAGAATGATCGGATAAGCCGTTTTAGCGGTGATTTTTGTTTCCGAAACGCCTTCTTTTATATAAGTGGTGTATTCGTTGTTATCAATCAGACGGGAAAGGTTGGCGCTGTCGGTTGCGTATTCCTCTACAAAATCGGTGGCAAAGTTTGCTACGTTGTCGGTAAAATCGAAAACGGCGGCCATTATTTCGTAGCCGGGTTTCGGAAGGTTCAGGCCTGATTTTACGATTTCGATTTTATCCAGATTGGGGGTGGGGTTGCCCTGAAAGCTCGAAAAAGTGAGGGTGTTGCTGCCGGCATTGAAATATACCTGTACGGTTTTTTTCAGGATAGTCGGGCGGGTCGGGTCGTTTTCCTGTTCTTCGTTTTCGGGGCAGGTCCAGTAAGGCAATCCGATTTTGCAGGCCATCGTTACGGGTAAGTAGTTGTTTGCCTTAACGGTAAAATTGCGTTCGCTAAATGTTGTGTAATAGGCAACAACGTTGTATGTTCCTTCTTCGGCTACGTTGATGTTTTCGAACTGAATTTTGCTTGATGCTCCGATGTTGAATATGCCTTTGCCGCCGGAATAGCAGGTGGCGTCGTTGATATCTGCCGAAATGATTCTCGCATTTTCGGCTTCAAAGGAAAGCGCCGCGGGCGATAGGGTGGGGAGGGTTGTTGCGGCTGACGGCGATACGGTAAATTTGTCGAAGTTGGGCGAAAAGCTGCCGTCTTGGCCATCGAAAGCGCCGATTTCCACTTCGTTCTCGCCGGCGTTGAGATAGACGGGTACGGTCAGCGTCATGATTCCGGCTAAGGGGTTGCCGTCGTCGCCGGTTCCTTCCGATCCGTCCCACGAGCCGGTAAATGTGTCGAATACGGCAATTACCGGCAGGTAGTTTTCTGCTTTGACATACATGCTGCGGCCGTTCATTGTAGCATAGTCGATCGCAAAATCGTAGGTTCCTGCTGCCTCAGCGGTTATTATGTATTTCACATAACTGCCGTAGGCGGCGTTCATGGTTACGTACTTGCCGCCGGAGAAAAGTTCGGCGTCTGTAACGGTGGCGTAAGCGCTTTCTATAAACGCTTCGGCTTCGAAGGTTTGTTGCGCATTTAGTTGTGTGAGGGCTGCAAACGACATTAATGAAAGCCCTGCTTGCTTGATGAGATAATTTTTGATTTTCATGATAAATAATTTATAATAATAATATAGAACTAAAAGCTAAAAGATAAAAACTAAAAGTTGCGCGAAGCGGTTTTTAGTTTTTAGTTTTTAGTTTTTAACTCTTAGTTGGTGTGTAAAGTGTTCTATTTCGGGTCTGAAATCGACGTCGATTTTCAGTGTATTCCGATTGTGGTCGGTGCGATTGAATTTGTAGCAATAGTCCGACCGGCTATTATCGACTTCATACAGATAAAAGTAGGAAGGTTGCGAGGTTGCGCTTTGGTTGGGCGCAGTGATGGCGCTGTAGCCCCAGAAGGAGGCCGACTGTTCGCCGGTAGTGTTTTTTTGCGTTAGGCGAAATTTGTAGCGATAATCGGTTGCCGTCCCTTCTCCGGCGAGTTCAATATATTGGGTTACAGTCCAGTATGGAACTTGAGGATCGCTCTGTTGCAAAGCGCCGAGGATGTTGTTTGTGCCGCTGTACCATAAGTCAACGGCTTCTATTGCGACAAAAAGGGCGGTAGCGGTTTTCAGGTTGATTTTAAGCCGGTGGATTTTACCGGTCGTAATAGGGGAGTTGAGTAGCGACTGTTTTTCTTCGTCAAAAACTTCTTTCAAGTTTCCGTTTTCCGAGATGTAGAAGCGCCGGTCGGTGCCCTGTTCGGTCAGGTAAAAATTGCCTTCGGCGAGGTAAACAAACAATTCGTATTCGCCGGTATATGCTTCCCTGTCTTTATCTTTTATTGCGATTCGTTTCATTTCTATTCTTTTATCGCCAAGCGCCGCGCCGGCAGTCATCATTTTTTCGGGATAATAGGCAAATCCTGCGGGACGGGTAATGGTTAGCGTTTTTTCGTTGTTGCTGAATTGGTTATTGATGCCGTTTGCGGCGTTGACTTTCCAGCGCACTTCGCCGGTAGAGTTGGGGGCGATACCGGCTTTTTCGGCAACGATATTCAACTCTTTTTCGTTCAGGATGAGAAAATTTTCTGTTTGGCCTGAACCTGTAATTTGTTTTAAAAAGGGTGTTTCCAAATTTTTCGGATTATAAAACCAAACTTCGTAAAATACTTTGGAAAAGTCGGCTGCGCTTGATTTTTCCCATTCCAGCCGCGTTTCTTTGCCGAAGGTTGAAGCGCTGTCGGCGTAATTTACGGCAATTGTTTGCTGCAAATCGGGCGTGGTGATACTGAACGGCGCGAGCGATGTTTCGTGTTTTGCCTCCCAGTCGTAGTTGTAACAGGATGAGAAAAGGAGGCTAAAAAGGAAAAGCCTCTTTATGAAATAAAAATATTGATGTGTTGTCATTGCTTTTTTGTTTTAAAAATTAATAATATGTTAAATAACACTTTCTCCCCTTGTCATTGCGAGTTTGATCCCGCAATCCCTTTCTCCCCTTGTCATCCCGCGCTTGACGCGGGATCCCCTACAAAGGCGCAGTGTGCTATTCAGGGGATTGCGGGTCAAGCCCGCAATGACAGGTAAACAATCCGAATTATTGACTTCTTTAACCGAGTTGGGGGCTTCCCCAATCGGATTGGGGGATTGCGGGTCAAGCCCGCAATGACAGGGAAGGAACGTTTGCTTCGCGTAACTCATAACTCTTAGTTCTTAGTTCTTAGTTCTTAGTTCATAACTTTCCCTTACGATTTCCCTGTCGTCGAAATGCCGCTTCACGCCTTCTACTTCCTGATAGTCTTCATGCCCTTTCCCTGCAATCAGGATGACGTCTCCGGATTGGGCGAGCAGGCAAGCCGTGCGGATAGCTTCTCGCCGGTCGGTAATGCAAACCGTTTTCTTCTTTTCCTCCGCAGTCAGGCCATTGACCATGTCTTGAATAATGTCGTCCGGATTTTCGAAACGCGGATTGTCGGAAGTCAGGATGACCCGGTTACTTAAGCGGACGGCTTCTTTCGCCATGATGGGACGTTTACGTTTGTCGCGATTCCCACCGCAACCGACAACGGTCAGTATTTCGCCCGTACCTTCGATTACTTCGTGAATGGCATTCAAAACGTTAGTCAGCGCGTCGGGCGTATGTGCGTAATCCACTATTGCCGTGTATCCGCCGGGCGAACGGAACGTTTGGAAACGTCCGGCAACCGGTTGAAGGGTACTCAGTGCAATTAAAATATTTTCCGGTTCTTCGTCCAGCACAACGGCTGCTGCATAAACGGCCAACAGATTGTATGCGTTAAACCGGCCGACAAATTGCGTCGATATTTCCTTGCTGTCGATGGTCATCAATGTTCCGTCGAAATGTGTTTCAAGGATTTTTCCTTTGAAATTGGCGTCTGTTTTGAAAGCATAAGTTACTTTGTGCGCTTTCGAGTTTTGCAACATAAACGAACCGTTTTTGTCATCAATATTTGTCAAGGCAAAAGCGTCGAAAGGCAGCGCGTCGAAAAACGCCTTTTTAGCGTCGCGGTAAGCCTCGAATGTTTCATGATAATCGAGGTGGTCGTGCGTCAAGTTCGTGAAAATCCCGCCGTTGAATTGCAAACCGCTTATCCGCCTTTGCACAATGGCGTGCGAACTGATTTCCATGAATACGTATTGGCAGCCTTTTGCGCTCATTTGCGCCAGCAAGCGGTTCAGTTCAAGCGCGTCGGGCGTGGTGTGCGTCGCCGGAATCGCTTCATCGCCGATGTAATTGCAAACGGTCGACAATAAACCGGTTTTGTATCCCATCTTTTTGAATAGCTGGTACAGGAGTGTGGCAACCGTCGTTTTCCCGTTGGTTCCCGTCACGCCGGTCAAAATCAGTTTTCCGGATGGATGATTATTCCACGCGGAAGCTAAATGTCCCAGGACATCGGCGCTGTCCTTGACCTGAATGTAAGTAACATCTGCCTGAATGGTAGCGGGTAATGTTTCGCAAACAACGGCAATAGCGCCGTTTTCGATCGCTTGATTAATGTAAGCGTGACCGTCCGATTGTGTTCCCCGCACAGCGACGAACAGATTTCCTTTTTTTATTTTCCGGGAATCGAAATGAATACCCGTGATGCTTTTATCCAAATTACCTGTAATTCCAGAAAAAGCCGTACCGTAGAGAAGTGTTTCTAAGTTCATATTATTCTATTATTTAAGTGTCAATATGATTGTTTGTCCTTTAATTACTTTAGCCCCGCTGCCGACGGATTGCCCCACGACGGTTCCTCTTCCCGAAAGTGAAACCTTCAGTCCGGCGCTTTCCATCGCGAAAAGCGCATCTTTGGCGCCCATTCCGATAACATTGGGGACAGCGTTTGTCGCCATTTCGCGGTTTTTCAAAACCAGTTGATTTTCGTGCAGATAAGAACTTGCCCAAGGGCTGTCCGTACTGTCTTTATAATCGATATCCAACTTTTTCAATGCGTAAAT
>JAISNS010000002.1 GCA_031276105.1 Dysgonamonadaceae bacterium | reverse complement strand
GTGATGAACAACAAGCCGCGCAAGACGACCGACTACATCATCAGCCGGCCGATGGCCAAAGGGATTTTGGGCGTGGGGTTGCTGTTTGTAGGCTTGCTGTTCGGTCTGGTGCAGTATTTCAAGTACGCCGAAATCGCTTCCCTAAACGATTTCAGCCTGACGGATTTTGCGGCCAACTTCTTTAATTTCGGCGCAGGCGGCGAGTTGACGCCCTACGAACTGTCGCTCTTCTTCACGATCTTCGTGCTGCTTCAGTTTTGGAACATGTTCAATGCAAAGGCGTTCATGAGTGGCAAATCGGCCTTCGCCGCGCTCGGCCAATGCAAAGGATTCCTCGCCATTGCCGTTGTGATTCTGTTCGGTCAGTGGCTGATCGTCACCGTCGGGGGCGAGATGTTTAACGTGGTGCCGCTGAAACTTTCGGACTGGGGAATCATCGTCGGCGCGACGTCGCTGGTGCTGTGGATAGGAGAAATCATGCGATTAGTTAAAAGAGAGAAATTCTAATTTTATCCTTCATAATATGAAACGTATTTTTATTTTATTACTCGCCGGGTGTTTTTCACTTTCGACATTCGCGCAGGAAACGGAAATTAAACAGGATAATCCGGAGAAAGGATTCCGGTTTACAACGATTAAAGAACTTCCGGTTACTCCGGTAAAAAATCAGGCAAGTTCGGGTACCTGCTGGTCTTTTTCCACGATGGCATTGATTGAAGCCGAGTTACTGCGTCAAGGCAAAGGCGAGCACGATTTGTCCGAGATGTTTGTTGTACATAAAAATTATGAAGAAAAAGCCATGAAATATGTCCGGATGCACGGCGAAATCAACTTTTCTGCGGGCGGTTCGTTTGCCGATGTACTGAATTGCATCCGCGATTATGGGATTGTTCCCGACGAGATTCAACCGGGATTGAATTATGGGGAAACGCAACACAAACATTCCGAGATAGATAAATTGCTGAAAGCATACGTGGATGCTATCGTTTCCAATCCGAATAAAAAATTGTCGCCGGTGTGGATGGACGGATTCCGGGCAATCCTCGACACTTATCTCAATCCCTGCCCTGCCGCTTTTTCTTACGGGGGAGAAGAATATACGCCCCAAAGTTTTGCCCGCTCGTTAGGCATCCGTCCCGACGATTATGTTTCCCTGACTTCATTCACGCATCATCCTTTTTATACTTTTTTCCCGCTCGAAATTCCCGATAACTGGCGATGGTCTTATTCCGCTAATATTCCGCTGGACGAACTGCTGCAAGTGATTGATCGTTCGATTGAAAACGGTTATACCGTAGCATGGGGCGCCGATGTGAGTGAAAAAGGATTTAGCCGGAAAGGAATTGCCATCGTCCCGGATATGGATGCCACCGAACTTCCCGGTTCGGATATGGCTCATTGGTTGGGGCTTACCCAAAAAGAAAAAGAAGATTTTATTGCAAATCCGAGCGCCCCGATACCGGAAAAAAAGATTACGCAAGAGTCGCGTCAATCGGGATTTGATAATTATGAAACGACCGACGACCACGGAATGTTGATCTACGGAACGGCTCAAGACCAAAACGGAACCAAATACTATTTAGTGAAAAATTCATGGGGAACCGACAGCCCGTATCAGGGTGCATGGTATATATCCTTACCTTACGTCCAAAGTAAAACAATCAATATCGTCGTGCATAAAGATGTATTATCGAAAGACTTGAAGAAGAAATTGAAAATTGAAAATTAAAATGGAAACAGCATTTGACGGCAACCGCTTAATCGACGAATGGATTGCCTTAGCCTTGGAAGAAGACATTGCCGACGGCGATCATACGACCTTGGCAACAATCCCTCCCACAGAAACAGGATCGGCACAACTGATAATTAAAGAAGAAGGCATATTGGCCGGAATTGAAATAGCCCGGAAGATTTTCCGTACGTTCGACCCGGATTTGGAGATGAAAACATTCATCGCCGACGGAGTCGAAGTCAAACCCGGCGACATTGCGTTTACCGTTGCCGGAAAAGTGCAATCGTTGCTTCAAACCGAGCGTTTGACGCTCAACGTCATGCAACGGATGAGCGGGATTGCCACCGTCACACGGAACTATGTAAAACGCTTGGAAGGTACGCACACCCGTGTGCTGGATACGCGAAAAACAACTCCGGGAATGCGGATACTCGAAAAAGAAGCCGTCCGTATCGGAGGAGGCGTCAATCATCGCATGGGGCTTTTCGACATGATCCTCCTGAAAGATAATCATATCGACTTTGCGGGAGGAATTACTCCGGCAATCGAACGGGTACACAATTATTTGCAGAAGAAAGGGAAAAATCTCCCCATTGAAATTGAAGTCCGCAACTTCGACGAGTTGAATGAAGTTTTGAACACCGGTCGCGTCAACCGCATCATGCTGGACAATTTCGACGTAGCCAATACCCGCAAAGCCGTCGAACTGGTCAACGGACGGTACGAACTGGAATCGTCGGGCGGAATCACTTACGATACCATCCGCTCGTATGCCGAAACCGGCGTGGATTACGTTTCGGTAGGCGCGCTTACTCATTCCGTTAAAAGCCTTGATATGAGTTTAAAGGCTATACTTTAAAGAAACAATGCCCGGCGCACTATTTCCGTTGCTCCGGGCAAAGCTAAATCGCAAAGCGTTTCTTACTGGTATTCAAACATCCGTGCGAAGCGGTAATCCACGCCACCGAGCGTTATCGTTATATCGACTTCGCCGGTCAGACCGCCCAAATCATCCGGGAGTTTGCATACGCAATTTGTCAGGTCTTGAGTCTGGATTGTCCA
>JAISNS010000370.1 GCA_031276105.1 Dysgonamonadaceae bacterium | reverse complement strand
TTTGATTTTTCCTTCGCGGAGTAATCGCCAGTATTCGCGTTCTTCTTGCAGCGACATTCCTTCGGTGGCTTTGGCCATCTTTTCTTTCACGGAACGGAAGAAAGCTACCGTATCAAAATATCCGCCAATGACAGAGGTATCAATGTATATTCGTTGTTTCATGCGCTTGTATTTTGCTGCAAAGTTAGCATGAATTTTTCGAATTATACACAAACACATAAAAATGTGCTACAAAATTTATAGGGGAAACCCGTAAGAAAAGTCGAAGAAGCTTTCCGGCAACTCTTCGGCTAATGGAACAATTTTAACCCTGTCATTGCGGTCTTGACTCCATAGCCGTCAGGTTAATCGCCATAAATACCTCATTTTCACCTAATTTATTCCAACAAAACAACCTCAGTAGCAAGTGATGCAATAGATGTTCCCCGACCTCATTAACCTCATTATTATTATTACAATGAGGTAATGAGGTTCGGTTGGGGGATATAATTATCCGATGCTACTGAGGTAGTTTTGTTAAATAAAATTAGGTGAAAATGAGGTTCTTACTCGCTAACCTGATGGCTACGGGGTTGAGGGTGGGTGGCCGATTTTCTCTTTTTCCCCTTGGCAGTTCGTATAAAGCCGCTTTATACGAGCGTATAAAACGGTCTTAGACGAATCCCTCGGTTTACGATTGATAATAAAAATATTCATTAAAAAATAAAAAATGAGACAAAAATATAGGAATATTTGCATTTCTTTTCTGTAAATTTGTTCTTTCTTACACAAATCGAATTATAATATTAATATGTTAAACATTACTGAAACAGAAGTTATTGAGTGGGCGAAAAGTTTTCTCGAACAGGCTACTTCCGAGCTTACGCCCGAAGAAGTGAAAGAGCAGCAGAAATTTGCCTCTTTGGTACAAACTCCTCAATATAAAACATTTTTATCAAAAATGTTGGACGAATCTTCTCAAATCCGCGACAATCGAAAATTGAATAAGCGGGTAAAACAAATTATCGGCGAATATGGGATTCCCGATTTCTTCAACTCTTTCGACCGCCTTTTGATAAAGACTTACATGATTGTCGGTTATCATTTCCCGTTCATTGCCATGCCGGTGTTCAAAAAGAAACTGCGCAACGAAACGAATAAAATCATCATTGCCGAAGAACGTCCGAAATTAACCAAACATCTCGAAGAACGTCAAAACAGCCGTATCGGACAAAACGTAAACTTGCTCGGCGAAGTCGTATTGGGAGATAACGAAGCGAATAACCGTTACCAACATTACTTGGAAGCCTTGGAAGAACCGGACATCCATTATATTTCCATCAAATTATCGGGGATTTACGCACAAATACATCCGCTGAGTTACGAACAAAACAAAAAAGAATTGTGCGAATTAGTCGCCGCCGTATATCAAAAAGCCATCGACAATCCTTATACAGACCCCAACGGTAACTCCGTTCCGAAATTCGTTAACCTGGACATGGAAGAATACAAAGATACGGAACTGACGCTTGAAGTATTCATTGAAGTATTGAGCCGTCCCGAATTTAAACACTATCCGGCCGGAATTGTCGTGCAAGCCTACCTTCCGGACGCTTCGGGCTTCCAAAAACGCCTGCTCGATTTTGCCCAAAACCGGATAGCCCAAGGAGGCGCCCCCATCAAAATGCGTTTAGTGAAAGGCGCTAACCTGCAAATGGAAAGCGTCATTTCTTCGTTGCGCGGATGGCCGCTACCGGTGTATCCCTCCAAAACGGAAGTAGATGCCAACTACCTCCACCTCCTCGACGTCGCCCTACTGCCCGAAAATATGGCCGCCTGCCGGATTGGAGTAGCTTCGCATAATTATTTCACGATTGCTTATGCCCATTTGCTGGCGGAAAAAAACGGAGTGCAGGAACATGTTACTTTCGAAATGCTCGAAGGAATGGCCAACAACCTCCCGCGGGTAATGCGCAAACTGCAAAAGCAAATTATCCTTTATACCCCTGTGGTAAAAGCCAATCACTTCCTGAACGCCATTTCGTATTTAGTGCGCCGGCTGGACGAAAACACCGGGAAAGAAAATTTCTTGAGCTATTCGTTCAACCTGAAATTAGACAGCCCACAATGGAATTTCCTCGCCAATCAGTTTATGGAAGCATATAAACTGAAAAACAGAATCGGCGTTACCCCCCTGCGCACGCAGAACCGGACTAAAAAAGCAACTCCCGTGAAAAGCCACAACGCTTTTACCAACGAACCCGATACGGATTTGGATTTACCGCAAAACCGGCAATGGGCGTTAGATGTCCTGAAAAAATGGAGTGAAACCGTCAACAATAAAAACTTTGTCGTTCCGGTACAAACCGGCGAAAAAAACGTGTACAGCGATCACAAAAAATTGTACCGCGACCGGAGCCGCAACGACATGATTACCTTTTGCGAAGCTAATTTAGCCACCCCCGATCAGGTAAAAGAAATCATCGCCATTGCAGAAAAAGACGCATCGGAATGGCAGAAAGTTTCGCTTTACAAGCGCGCCGACATTCTGTACAAAGCGGCGGATAATCTCAGCGCCAAACGCGGCGACTTAATCGGGTGCATGGCGGCAATTACCGGCAAAACGTTTACCGAAGGCGACGTGGAAGTATCGGAAGCCATTGATTTTTGCCGCTATTATCCGCAAACGATGAAACAATTCGACCAATTGCGAACCTTATCCTGCAAACCCAAAGGGATTATACTGGTGATTCCCCCATGGAATTTCCCGTTGGCGATACCGGTCGGAGGCGTAGCCGCCGCATTAGCGGGAGGCAATACCGTCATCCTGAAACCGGCAACCGTCGCTCTCCCCGTCGCTTGGGAATTTGCCCAATGTTTCTGGGATGCAGGCGTCCCGAAAGACGCTTTGCAGGTAGTTTGTCCGGCACAGCGCTCTTCGCTGACTTACCTCGCGGCGCACCCGTCCGTCAAGCACGTAATTTTAACCGGCGATACCGATACGGCCTTCCGCCTGCTGGAAAACAGTCCGCGCACGCCGCTTTCGGCCGAAACCGGCGGGAAAAACGCGATTATCGTTACCGCCCATGCCGATCAGGATCATGCCATATTGAATATCGTATCGTCGGCGTTCGGCAATGCCGGACAAAAATGTTCGGCCTGTTCCCTCCTGTTGCTCGATAAGAAAATTTATAACGACGAAACATTCAAATCGAAACTGAAAGATGCCGTTACGAGTATCCGTACCGGAAGTGTTTGGGACACAATGAATATCGTAGGCCCGATGATCGATAACAACAACGAGAAACTGAAGCAAGCCATCGAACATCTCGAACCGGGCGAATCGTGGCTGGTAGCTCCCGAATTTGCGGATAATAAAAAATACATCCTCAAACCCACCGTGAAATGGGGCGTGAAACCGGGAAGTTATACTTTTAAAAACGAGTTGTTTGCTCCACTCTTGTCGGTGGTTTGTATCGACGGCTTGGAACAGGGAATTGCGTATGCCAACTCGTCGGAATATGGCTTGACCGCCGGATTGCAGAGTTTGAACGAAGAAGAACAGACGCTTTGGAAAAACAGCATAGAAGCGGGCAACCTGTATATCAATCGCGGAATTACGGGTGCGATTGTGAACCGTCAGCCTTTTGGCGGGATGAAGCGTTCGGCCTTCGGAGGAGGCATCAAAGCCGGCGGGCCGAACTATGTTTCCAACTTTGTTGAATTTACCGAAAACAAGATTTGGAAAGCCGACCCCGCGACTAATCTGAGCGATCTCACTCCGAACGATCGCGATCGCAACCGGGTGAATTTTGCATGGACGAGTTACCAACAAGCTTGGGAAAACGAGTTTTCGCAGGAAAAAGACATTTGCCCGCTTTATGGAGAAAGAAACACGTTCCGCTACCTTCCCCTGAAAAGCATGGGATTCCGCGTACAGGAAAAAGACACTTTGTCCGATATTCTTTTAGTGATGATGGCGGCGCATATCGGTAAAACGCCTTTAACGATCAGTATTTCGCCGGAAAACAGCTATTTGGAAGCAATCGAAAAAGCCAAGGCAAGCCTGTCCGGTATCCACATCAAATTGCAGGCAGAACAGGCATTTATCGACGAAATGGATACTTACGAACGCATACGCACCTGTACGGACGCTTTGACGGACGCTTTCTACCGGAAAGCAGCCATACTCGGCAAATATATCGCCAATCGAAAACCGCTTCCCGAAGGCCGTCCGGAATTATTACT
>JAISNS010000368.1 GCA_031276105.1 Dysgonamonadaceae bacterium | reverse complement strand
CTGCTGGCGGGATCGGAATTACATGTTTGTCTTCCATTTTCACTTCATTTAAAATTGTTAGTATTAAAATTATCGGCACAAAGGTACTGAAAATTTTGAATATCAGCATTTTTTATTCGAAATTGATTTTTTTTGTGCCTTTGCAACGGCATGGATGTGAGCGGAGAAACGAATCTTCAAATTCTATCCGCAGTATTGATCGGGTAGTCGCCTAATTCTTTACGCTTTAATCCGGTTTCTGCTGTTGTCGGACGAACTCTTTCGGGGTCATTCCGAATTGCTTTTGGAAGAGTTTGATAAAATAGGAAGAAGAATTTATCCCGACTAAATAACAGACTTCGCCGATGCGGTGGTCGCCGCGCCGGATTAATTCCGCAGCTTTGCGAAGACGGACGAGCCGAACAAAATCGGAAGGGGTCAGGTCTGTTAACGCTTTGGTTTTACGGTGCAGACTGGATCGACTCATGAATACGGCTTCCGATAAACGTTCTACACTGAATTCGGGGTCGGTAATGTTTTCCTGAATCACATCAATGATTTTTTGAATCAGTTGTTCGTCCGCTTTATTCATCCCGATGTTTTGAATCGGCAGGAACGGCTTGCGCAGAAAGGCTTCTTTTTCCCGGCGCCGGTTATGAAATAATGTGTTTAGCTGGGCAATCAGGTGACTGATCGAAAACGGTTTTTCGACATAAGCGTCGGCGCCCATTTCCAGTCCGTGAATCTTGCTTTGCAAATCATTTTTTGCGGTGAGCAATACGACCGGAATGTGACTGTAATTCAGATTGGTTTTAATGTTCCGGCAGAGTTCGAAACCGTCGATTCCGGGCATCATTACGTCGGTCAACACCAGATCGATGTTTTTTTCTTCCAGTATTTTCATGGCTTCTTCGCCATCGGCAGCTTTTTCTACAACAAAGCGTTTTTGCATTTGTTTGACGATGAACGAAAGCATTTCGTCATTGTCTTCTACAACCAGGATGACCTCGGTACCGGTTTTTTCGTTGTTGCAGTCGCTCTCTTCCAGAATATAATCGTTTTCGGGAAGTTTGGTTTCTTCTTCTGTTTCTTCTTGTTGAACGGGAAGTTTCAAGACAAAACCGTTTTGTTCCCGGTATTCTTCAAAATATACCTGTCCCTGATGCAGTTCGGAGAGAGAACGCGCCAGCGACAGGCCGATGCCGGAACTTGAGGAGTTGTTTCGGTAGCGGTTTACCTGATAAAAGGGGGCGAAAATTTTTTCCCGCAAGTCTTCCGGCACCAAGGCGCCGTCGTTTCGTATTCGGATGCAAAAGCAATCGTTTTCTACGAACATGGCGACATCAATTTCCTGATCGGAATATCGCAGGGCATTGGAAAATAAATTGTTGAGTATTTTCAAAAAAGCGCTTTTATCCAGCGAGGCAAAAATGTCTTCGGGAGGCAGCGAGAGGTGCATGGATTTGTTTCCGCGCCGGGCAAGCGGTTCGAATTGCGCATATACGGTGCGGAGGATTTCCGTTGCATTGTTCATCGTCCGGTTTAAGATGAACTTGTTGCTGTCCACTTTTCTGAAATCAAGCAGTTGGTTAACCAGATTCAGCAAGTCGGACGTGTTTTTGCTCATGAGCGTAAGGTTTTTGAGTATTTCCGGATCCCGGACGTCCATTTCCAGCATTGATTCCAGCGGGCCGTTGATGAGCGTGACGGGCGTCCGTATGTCGTGCGCTATATTGGTAAAAAATTCTACTTTCGAACGGTACAGTTCTTTTTCTTTTTCCGATTCAAAAAGTTTTTGCTTCTCCATGCGTTTTCGTTCCGTGTTTTTCCGGTAACGGTCAAAGAGGTAATAGAGGAATCCGGCGGATAGCAGGAATCCGGCGGCCAGGGCGATTTTCGACAACCACCAGGGTGGCAGTATTTCTATTTCCAGCAAGGCTTCCCGATCGTTCCAGAGGTGATCGTTGTTGCTTCCTTTCACGCGAAAAACATATTTTCCGGGTGGGAGTTTGGCGTAGGAAGCGCTGTGCATATTGCTGGTATAGGTCCAGTCTTCGTCCACGCCTTCCATCTTATAGGCGTAGCGGTTCGATTGGGGCGCCGTATAGCTAAGTGCGACAAATTCAAATCCGATATTCGACTGATTGTGCCGGAGCGTAATTTTCCGGGTGTGGGCAATTGCCTTTTCCAAAGGTGTATCTGGGGTATGGCGATCGACTTCCCGGTTGAATATCGTCAACTGGGTAATATATACGGGCGGGATGAAATGGTTTTCTTCGAAATGATACGGGTCGAAGGCGATAAGACCGTTCAGACCGCCGAAATAAAATTTCCCGGAGGAGGAAACCAGGGCTGCCTTGTAGTAAAATTCCTTGACGGGCAAACCGTTATTATTGGAAAATACTTTCACGCTTTTATCTTTCGGGTTGAATTTCACTAAGCCGTTGTTGGTTCCGAACCAGAGGTTGTGTTCCTTGTCTTCAATAATTTTGTAGGCAACATCGTCGGGCAGTCCGTCGGCGATGGAAAATGAAGTGAAATTGTCGTTATTTCGGTTGTATCGGCATATTCCTCCCCGGTCGGTAGAAAACCAGATGTCTCCCGTCGACGTTTCGGTAATGTCGCTTACCGAGTTGGAACTCAACGAAAGAGTGTCGTTTTCACTTGCAGTATAATGTTTTATTTGCCGGGTGGATGGATTGTATTTGTAAACGCCGTTTCCCATGGTTGCCACCCAGATAAGGCCGTTGGAATCTTCCATAATGTCGTAGATGTAGTTCAATCCGAATTCGTCCATCCGTTCAAAAGCCAGTGTTTCGCGGTTTCCCCGATACACATTCCAGCCGTTGCCTATCCATATTTGCCCGTAGCGGTCTTCGCAAATAGTGTAGATGCTTGCTTCGTCGAATTTCAGGTCGGTTCCGGAATAATGGCGGACGTTGAATTGCGGCAGTTGGATAATGTCCAGACCGTTTTTGAATAAGCCGATCCATGCCTGATTCCGATCAATCAACATTCCCAATACCAGCTTGTTGTTGTGGAGTGACAGGCCTTCTTCCGGTCCGATTCGTTTAAATTCTTTTTTATGAGGATTAAAGATATTCAGTCCGGCGTCTTCGGAAGCGATCCAGATGTTCCCGCCGGCGTCTTCGGCCAGTTCCCTTATGCGCCGGCTACCGATCGACAGGTTGGAACTTGTCGGGATATACCATTCAAAATCAATTCCTTTTTTTGACAGGTAGTTGACTCCACCCAGGGCTGTTCCTATCCACACGCCGTTTTCCCGGTCTTTATAAATGCTTTCCACTACGTTGTCCGACAGGGAGTAAGAAATCATCGGGTCGTTTTGGATGTGAACGACTTTGTTTTCTTTTTCATTGACGATAAATAGGCCGGCTTGTGTTCCTACCCACAGATCGTCGTTGATGGCGGTTACTTTCCGGATGATTTTGTAATGGACTTCCGGTGCGTTTACGTCGGTCAATGTATTTTTCCGTTTGTTCAGTTTTCTCAGCCGGCCTTCGTGGATGCCTAAAATCAGTTCTTCGCCATAGTCGCACATCGTATAGATATTTTCGTTTTTCAGGGAACTGCCGTTTTTATCGCCGAGGTATTGAGCGAACGAGTCTGTTTCCTTGTGATAGAGATAAACGCCTCCGCCGTTGGTGCCGATCCAGACCATACCGTTCGGTTCGATGCAGATACATTCCGGATTCCCCTGGTCGGGCAAGCAGATGCTTCCGCCGATGGCATAATGCGTCAAACGGCGATTGAGTGTGTGGTAGCGGAACAGACCTTGATTGGGTATCACGATCCAAATGTT
The DNA here is from genome assembly GCA_031276105.1 of Dysgonamonadaceae bacterium. Taxonomy (GTDB): domain Bacteria; phylum Bacteroidota; class Bacteroidia; order Bacteroidales; family Azobacteroidaceae; genus Azobacteroides. The sequence continues at coordinate 6,330 of JAISNS010000368.1, read as the reverse complement.
ATTGTCCATGTCCTGCCGGATGTCGGCGACCCAGTCCGTGATTTGTATTTGTCCGGGGGCTGTTTCGTTGAAAAAGGAAAACGTTTCGTAAACGGGGTCGAAAATGTAAATTCCCTTGTCGGTGCCTACCCACATTTTCCGGTCTCCGCTTTCAAAGAGAGTGGAAATGTTGTTGTTCCTTTTTTTCAGAACGAGGTCGTAACAGTCGAACACTTTCATGGCAATGCCGTCGTATCGGTTCAAGCGGTTGCGTGTGCCGAACCAGATAAATCCGTAACTGTCCTGAATAATAGCTTTTACGGAGACCTGCGACAAACCTGATTCGCCGCTGATGCCGGAAAAGTAATAATTGGCGTTGCCTCTTGTTTCAATGCTCCCGGCAAGAATGAAGAAGATGTAGAAAAATGTAAATAAGCGTATCATCCGTTTCATCGTTACATGACTGCAAATTTAGACAAAAAAAAGGACTTTTAAAGAAATTCGTTCCAAAAATTCCGTTAGGAGTTTCCCTCTTGATAACCCGTACAATCGAATTACGATTCGGTGTTATACAAATATTTACGACTTCGTCATTTTCCTTAGTACAGCTTTAAAGAGAAAGTATCGCACATAAAAATACCATGTTTATGGTATTGACACATCTGTTTTATTACCATAACTTTGCGCCAATAATTCATCCCTGTCAGCATAAAATATACAGTACAATAAAGAAAGGAGGAAAATAAATTGTATAAAGCCGGCAGAAAATAAAATAATCAATCATTTAAAAACAGTTTAATTTTATGAAACAAAATATTTTAACAATAATGATATTCCTGTCTATCATCATAGGAATAGTCGGATGCGAGAAAGATGAAAATACAAGCAACAATACAGATACCGCTAAGGTAACGAATCTGGAGGGAACCGTCCATTTCTACTCTGCCGTTCAACAATGGGGAATCGCTGTTCCTGAAAAAGGCACATACGATGCCGTAGAAATCTTTCTGCCTAACAATCTGGAAGAGGCATACAAAAAAGAAGATAAAAAAGTACGGTTTTCCGGACGTCGCTTTAATTTATCTTCTGATGTAAATAGCGGTCTTCCTGTCGGCAGCAAATATACCGGTATCGAATTATCATCTATAATTTCACAATAAAAAAAACAAAAAAATCATGAAACAATTTTTAATTTTATTTGCTGTAAGTCTTTTTATAACAACTTCAGTTCATTCCCAAAGGTTATATGATAACGGTCCATTAACAGGCGATGGGAATTATGTATTAGCAGGTGCAAAATGGAATAGCACCACATTGAAGTATTATATCTATAACACTTCATCCCATCTAACAGCTTCACAAAGAGAATCCGCAATTCAAACGGCATTTAATTTGTGGAGCAACAATTCGGTTCTTACTTTTACTCAAGTAACTAATCCAAGTCAAGCAGATATAAAAATAAAGTGGGTCACAGGCGATCATGGTGACGGACATCCTTTTGACGGTGCTTCTGGAGTATTAGCTCATGCTTTTTATCCACCGCCAATAGGAGGTACTTATGCGGGAGAATTGCATTTTGACGATGGCGAAGCCTGGTCATTAAATGGTTCCGGTATTGATTTAATCACAGTTGCTGCTCACGAGATAGGGCATTTATTAGGAATCGGACACTCGGATGTTAGTTCAGCTCTTATGTATCCATATTACAACGGAATTAATCGAAATTTACATAGCGATGATATACTAGCTGTATGGGTGCTATATGAATGTGGTTCTTCCACTATTACTGGTACCTACACTCAAGCCGGCAGTACCCAAACACTGACATCTTTCAACAATTGCAGTTATACGGGCGGTACAATTACCATAAATTTACCGAGCATTTCGGGTGTTTCATATTCTTGGACAGGCGCGATAACAGGTACTGGGCACACAAAAACATACACGCCTGCTTCTAGTCAAGGATTTTCGACTACAGTCACGCGGGTAGCACCGGGTTGTACAAAATCAGCCACTTTTACTTTTAATGTTACTTACAACACAGGTGGTTGTGTTTCTGCTTACAATCCCGATACCGATGATATAGATGTTACTTTTGAAAACGCCGAAAATGTAACCGGCATTAGCAGTATTGCCCAAGACAACAAAACGATCGTAGGTATCAATCCTTATTCAACATACAAAGTTCGGCTGTTTAATTTCTATGGAGCCATGTTAAAAGAAATTCAATCCTCAGGAGAGGCTATTCATTGGAATATATCTTGGTTTCCCAAAGGCATTTACATTATTTATATTTATGACCTGAATAGGAAGGTTTCGCAAACGAAAAAGATAGTGAAACAATAGGGGATACTCTGCGTTTATCCGCTAAAAGTCTGGAAACGTTGAATTTGGATATTCAATCAATGTCTCTAGACTTTTTGGTACGAAGATAATCCGAAAGAATATTTACATTCTTTACATCCTCCCACCTTGGGGAATTGTCGATTACAAGATGCTTATAATTTATGAAAATTATTAAGTCATGTTACGCATCGTCAATCTACTTGGCAGGCGAATTGCCGGCAACGATGCGAACGGATAAGCGAGGGATAAATCCGGATGCTGCGTAACATAAGTTATATATTTTAATATAATGAAATGATTTCTTTTGCCCGTATCAGCGCACCTTCCCTACTTATTCCTTCAATGACAACAGAATACGTTGTCGGTGTATCTGCCGTATAAAAATTTACTTCCGCTTTTCCGTCCGTAATTTTTACATGCGGATTCCAATAGATGGTTGTTCGTAAATCGGGAGTTTCTCTTCTTTGTTCTTCCGGCGTTTCGTAGCGGGGAGAATAAAATTCCTGAGGCGTTTGATAACCCAAAGGCATACAGGATTTCAGGTTAAATTTCATGGAAGCGTGTAGCGTTTGGTCAAAACCCCGCTTGGTCGTGATCATAATAGCGCCGTTTGCTCCGCGAAATCCGAAAATCGCCCCTTGAGCGCCTTTCACAATTTCGACCTCATCCACATCTTCTATGGCAAAATCTTTCAGGTGTTCAATATCCATTTCAAATCCATCTACCAGAAAAAGAGGCGCTCCGCCTCCCCTGATGGATACCTGATCGCCGGTAATTATGACGCCTGGAATCTTCATCAACAGGCTGAACATGTTGTGTACATGTTTTTCTTCTATTTCTTTCGATGTAATTAAGGTATTAAGCGGAGACGAGTAAGGCGATTTTCCTTTTCTATCCAATCGTTTAGCCGTTATTTCCACATCTTTGAGGTAGATCATACGCATTCCATTGTCCAAAATAAATTTTTGTTCGGCTTTTTCCAGATAATTTTCAAATCTTCTCCGATTTTCCATGTAAGAAAGCGGAAAGGAATAAGAAACAGGTGGAAATGTTTCCGGATCTAAAAGCAATTCTACGCGGTCGCCTCCTTTCTTGGTATTCCCTTGCACGAGGAAACGGGTACTGTCCGGAAATTCAGGAACATTGAAAACGAAACGTCCTTGAGTGTCGGTCGAAGTTTTTCCCAATATTTCCGGATTCAGAGAGAGAATCGTTACCGGATAGTCAACGGAAGGACGATTCATCAGCAGTCCTCCTTTTACCGTCCCTGAAACGCGAGAGGCAATTTCAATCCCTGTTTTCGGTCGCGCTATTTCGCCTTTCAAAATCGCAGAAACATCGTAACGTCGCCATCCCTGTGTCATCATTAATAAATCCAACCGATTGGAAACCAGTGTACTGTTTTTTGTGAAATAGTAAGCCGGCGATTCGATATAGCCTTTCAGTTCGGAAGTCAACAACAGAGTGGAGAGGATATTGACACAAGTATCGGGTACTACATCCCGATCGTCGGTTACCGATATAGAAAAATTACCGTTTAGCGTTTGTTGGGTTGCATTGGTAATGTTCAATTGAAGTGTTACAGCTTCCCGTTTCCCATAAACCGGCTTATCGGCAACGACTGAAACCCCGGGTAATTCATTTTCGTTCATGTTAAAAATAAGTCGTTCGCTGACCGGACGAAGTTTAGCGTCGACCAACAACAGGTGAATAACGCCGGATGGAAAAATCGTTTTGGCAATAGAAATAAACTCCGATTGCTTGTCCCAAATTTTCGTATAAAGCACGAATCCGCGACAGTGGGCAATAAGAAAAAGAGAATCCGGCAAATGAAAATCCGGCGAATGAAGAAGCGACAGGTTGAAACGATCTTTCGTTTGGGCAACGTGCAACGAGAGTGTATTTTCTAGCGCAGAAGGAAGAGTAAATTTTTTTTCCTTATTTTTGCTGTTCCTGCAAATTGCATAATATTTTTTCTCGGCATCGGCATAGTGCATAAACAGCCCCATACCCAGATGCTGCGACTGGAAGGTATGCAATGTATCGCCTTCTTCATTGACGACCACTCCGGTAATATATTCACCCAAGCCTTTAGAGTTTAGCGCTTTGAAAGCAATACGGGTTAATGTTTTTTCCGGAAGCTGCCCGCCTTCCGGGAAAAACGACACATCAAAATCGTCTTCTGTTCGTGCTATGGGAATATATTCTTTATGAAATTTTCCCATATAATCGTATTCGACATATAAAACGTTCTTTTTCTCGTTCTTGGGAACATTTATCTTGATGCGGGCTACCGTATCGGCGTCCAATTTTATTTTTTTCAGGCTTTTTCCGGCGTCGCCGACTTGTATGTTTTCAGGCCGGATTAAGCTTTGTTTTTCTATATCGACAAAATGTAAACCGGCGCTTATTTGTTTCCCATTTTCTTCATATCTGAAAACGGTTTCTGTCCGGTACAAAGCCGAAAGCGGATCTCCTATCGTGATTCTTTTCTTGAAAAAATAATCTTCGCCGAGCCCTTCCATGAACCGGGTATAAAACCGGAGCAGGTAATCGCCTTCCGGAAGCTCTTCTTCCAAAACGATTTGTCCGTAATAGACGCCGTCGATTGGACGTATTTTAACCCTTCGAACTACTGAATCCAGCGGATTAATCAGTTCGGCATAGACATAACGGCTCGTTGTGTCGGGAAGATGAGATAAAGCGTCGACCAAATAGATACGAAACAGTACCGTTTCGCCGGTCAAATAATATGTTTTATCGGTCTGAACATGAATTTTCTCCTGTGGATAAGATTGCAATTGCCTGATAAAGCGGTTTGTAATTGTATCATATACCGCATTTATTTCTGTTTTTTGGGCAAAGGAGGAAACAAAAAACAATAGCAGAATCAGTATTCGAGTGATTTTAAAAAGCATCTGTTTCATAAAAATTATATTGAATTGCGGGTGAATTTTTCCATAGTGACAGAATCGCCGGCGTTGATACCTTCCGATCGGAATACTTTAACAACTGTTTTCCAAAGAATCCGGACGTCCAAAGCAAACGAAAGGTGATCGACATACCAGACGTCTAACCGGAATTTTTCCGGCCAGGAGATGGCATTCCGTCCGTTTACCTGCGCCCAGCCGGTGATTCCCGGACGAACGTCGTGCCGGCGGCTTTGCGTTTCGTCGTATAGCGGAAGGTATTCGATCAATAAGGGACGGGGGCCGACTAACGACATATCGCCTTTCAATACATTCAATAATTGCGGAATTTCGTCTAACGAAGTTTGCCGGATAATTCGTCCGACAACTGTCAGGCGTTCAAAGTCGGGAAGTAAGTTGCCGTTAGCGTCTTTCCGGTCGTTCATGGTTTTGAATTTGATGACTTTAAATATTTTCTTTTTTTTACCCGGACGGCGCTGGGTAAAAAAGGGACGACCGTTATTTACAATTGATAAAAGCAGAATAATCGGCAGAAACAGCGGGCTTAAAAGGAGAAGTCCGGCAAAAGCAGCCAGAAAATCAAATACCCGTTTGAAAAAATATTTATACATCTTTATAGTTTATCAATCTAAGCAAGGACAAAGTTAGCATTAAATTTTCAGATTATGCGCAAACGGATAAAAACACCTCATTTTGTACATAATTAATTACAACTCTTTTAGGGCTTGACCTGCAATGCACCATACCTTGTATCTACCTGATAATCATAGTTAATCGAATTTTTCAAAGCTTCTCTATCTGCCTTTCTTTTATCAAGAATATCCGTAAATGCACGAAGTACAAGCATCTCTTTATCCGTCAAGTCATTCACTTTCGTCTTCTTTAATGCCGACTGAAAAACCGACGGAGAAACTCCCACTTTTTCACATGCTTTTCTAACATCTCCGAACTGATGTTCATAAAGTCTTCTTTCTTTGATAAATTTTAACTCATCCATAAATTTCAAATTTAATTTTGATTTATATTTTTAAATATTATTACTATATTTGATGCAACTTTGCAAGAATTTTGCAAG
>JAISNS010000364.1 GCA_031276105.1 Dysgonamonadaceae bacterium | reverse complement strand
GAATAATGAGGTTAATGAGGTCGGGGAATATCTATTGCATCACTTGCTACTGAGGTTGTTTTGTTGGAAGAAATTAGGTGAAAATGAGGTATTTACGGCGATTAGCCTGACGGCTATGGGGTCAAGCCCGCAATGACAGGGACGACGCAGGGCAACGCCCTGTGAATTAAGAATTAGGAATTAAGAATTATAAATTATATAAAACAACAATTAGAATGAAAAAAAGATTTTAGTATTTTATCATTAGCGCTAATCTTAAGCGCTAACCTGCGCGCTCAGGTCACTATCGGCAGCGCCAACGCTCCCAAGGCCGGCGCAATTCTGGACTTGAACAGTACGGCTCAAGGCGGCTTGCTACTCTCTAATGTCGATCTTAATGATTTGGGCAAGATTCCTGCCAGTGGATTTGTGGGCATTACTTCCGCCCAAGACCTTAATTCGGAGCTTTCCGGGATGATTGTTTACAACACCAATACAGCGACCGGCGTCGGTATTCATTTCTGGGACGGGGACGACTGGATAAAGCCCTGTGCTCCTTCTGCTCCCGGGCCGATTATTTTTTCCTCGACTTCGCTCTTAGTCGGCGTTAAATATACTGTCAGAGTAGCTCCTGTTGCCGGCGCCACAAGTTATGTTTGGACGTTGCCCCCGGCTTTTACTGTTCTCAGCGCTTCTTCTGACAGCGCTACGATTACGTTTAGCATTACTACTACCGGAACTTATACAACTTCGATAGTTGTCAGGGCTAAGAATGCGTGTGGCGAAAGTAGTCGCTACGCCGCTACGCAAGAAATTGTAGTTGCTACTATCACCGGATGTGATGCTTCTTCTTCTCTTATAGCTTCGAACAATGTGGCATTTGTAAACGACAATGCTCCTGTATATACTCGTAATGGTATAACACTTTCTACTCCGGTAAAGATAGTTAACAAGGGGACGAAGCCAAGTATTTCCAACAACAGTAATTCATTAGTAGATTATCGCGATCATCAAAAAAGTGCAACTGACGCTACTGATGACACTGATGAATATGGTTCTTGGTTTACTTGGTGTATGGTTGTTCGGTACAGTAATATTTTGTGTCCCGGAGAATGGCGAGTTCCGTCAACTGGTGACTTTTGTATGTATGCTAATGGTTCGACGACTGATCCAAATGATAACGGTTCGATAACCGGTGGTACTCCCACTTCTCCTGGTGTTGACGGTTGGCTGCTTGGCGGCTCCGCCAGCAGTAGCTCTATGTACAGTGTGGGTTCGCTCGGCCTCTATTGGTCGTCCACGCCGTATAGCACGGTTAGCAGCTACCGCGCGTACGTTTACAGCAGCTACTACCCGTCGAGCACCAACAATCGCAGCAGCGGGTACTCGCTGCGGTGCGTCAAGTAGCTTCAGTAACTTTACTTTCTCTAAAAATAAACAGCGGCTGTCTCGGAAGGAATTTGGAGGCAGCCGTTGTTGTTTTAAAAGGGGCGGTTATTTTTGTTTACGAGGTTTTTCTCTCATATATCAGTTTTTTGTCGTGTTCAACAGTGGTACGGGCAAATGGTTTGAGCATGTGTTCCTGCACCAAATCTATCCGGCAGCCCATGCTTTCTTCCAGTTTATAAATAATGCCGCCATAGTCGAAAAGACTGATTTTTGCATGGGGCATAAATTGCACTAAAATATCAATATCGCTTTCGGGGGTTTCCTCATTGCGAGCGAAAGAACCGAACAGCCAAGCCCGCAACACCGGTTCTTGGGCAAGCGTAGCCTGTATTTTATGGAGTATATCAACATTCATACCGCTTATTTTCCCACAAAGATACGAAATAATCCTTAATCCTTATCGTTACCCATTGCTACTTTCCTTTCCTGCACCTTGCACCTCCGGCTTGGGCTTGAACGAGAATTTTTATTACATTTGCAGCATAAAACAACACGTTTATGATCCATATATTCTCTTCTCCGGAAAATGCCAGCCGGCTGCATTATGTCGCCCGACATCTTTTTAATGAAGTATTAGGAACCGAATTTACGCTTGTTCCGGACAAAAACCGGTTTTTGCAACAATCCGGCATTTGCATCAATTATTCGAATGAACCGCTGAATCACGGCTTGCAAATTGTTCCCCACGGCTTGTTGGCTGAAAAAGGCGTTCGCATAATCAACGACTTGCAGGAATCGGAATGGAAAGGCTTGTTCTGCTTTTTCAAGCAAACAGGCGGAGATATTCCTTTCGACGTCTTTTCGGCAGCTTTTTATTTGCTTACTTTATATGAAGAATATATTCCGAAACGGTTGGATCAACACGACCGCTTTCATCACGAAGACGCTTTAAGTTACCGGAAAGGTTTTCTGGAAACGCCAATTGTCGATCGGTGGGCGTATTTGTTAAAAGACAAACTGGAAGAGAAAGGATACGAAGTTTCCTCTTTTCAGTTGCGTAAATATCAAGTAATCAATACATTTGACATCGACCATCCGTATCTGTACCTCAATAAAGGCTTGATCCGAAATGCCACCGGCGCTGCCCGGGATTTGTTGCATGGAAACCTGAAACAGATTTTGCATCGAATCCTTGTCCTCCTCCACCTGCGGCCGGATCCTTTTTTTCAGGCTATTCGCCGGATCGACGCTATTCAAAAACAATACGGACGGTCTTATTATTTATTCGTTTTAGTTGCCGGAAAAACTCCTTACGACCGGAAAGTGGTTTATCCGCAACGACGCTTTTATAACTACCTCAGGCAATTACAATCGGTTGCGGTAGGTCTGCACCCTTCATATCTGACGCTCCGCGACCTCAACCGGCTGATGAACGAAAAATCCAAACTGGAGCATATCCTGCGAAGAAAAGTTACGCTCAACCGCCAACATTTTTTGCGTATGCAGAATCCCGAAACGTTTCAGGAATTGAATCTGGCCGGCTTTCAGGAAGATTTTACGCCGGCTTTTGCCCATGCTCCCGGTTTTCGTTCGGGAACGGCTGTTCCTCATTTTTTTTACGACGTCGAACGGGAAACGGAAACCGGATTGCTGGTTCATCCGTCAATTGTGATGGATTCGACGTTTATTTTCCACCATCATCTATCGCCGGAAGAAGCCTTGCAAAAAATGAAAGACCTGATCGACGCCTGCAAAAAGTCGGGCGGAGATTATCTAAGTATTTGGCATAACTCGAATTTGGCCGGAACGGACAACGAAAATCCTTGGCGAAATATATTTATTCAATCGTTCGAATACGCGCTTTCATTAGAAAATGATTAACTTTGAGGCTTCAAAATAATTCGACTGTATCCAATGGAGAAATATAATATCCATTCTGCCGGCGTTAACGAAAATGAAAAAGAGTTTGAAAATGCCTTGAGGCCTTTGAGTTTCAAGAGTTTCAGCGGGCAGGACAAAATCGTTGAAAACCTGAAAATATTTGTTCAAGCGGCAAAGATGCGTTCCGAAGCCCTCGACCACGTCCTGTTGCATGGCCCTCCCGGTTTGGGAAAGACCACGCTTTCCAATATCATTGCCAATGAATTAAATGTGGGTTTCAAACTCACTTCAGGGCCGGTTTTGGATAAACCCGGCGATTTGGCGGGCGTGTTGACTTCGCTGGAACGAAACGACGTGCTTTTTATCGACGAAATACATCGCCTGAGTCCGGTTGTGGAAGAATACCTCTATTCGGCGATGGAAGATTTCCGGATTGATATTATGATCGACAAAGGCCCAAGCGCCCGTTCTATTCAAATTGATTTAGAACCGTTTACACTTGTCGGCGCAACTACGCGGAGCGGCTTGTTGACGTCGCCTTTACGCGCCCGTTTCGGTATCAACCTGCATCTGGAATATTACGATGTGGAGACGTTAACGCTTATTGTCAAGCGGTCGGCCGATATATTGAATGTTCCCTGCGAAGACGAGGCTGCACGGGAGATTGCCGGACGAAGCCGGGGAACGCCCCGCATCTGCAATGCCCTCTTGCGGCGGGTGCGCGATTTTGCTCAGGTAAAGGGAAGCGGACGAATAGACAAGGGTATTGCCTGTTTTTCGCTGGAAGCGTTGAATATTGATAAATACGGCTTGGACGAGATTGATAATAAGATACTGCTCACGGTGATTGATAAATTCAACGGCGGCCCGGTGGGATTAACGACGATTGCTACGGCTCTCGGCGAAGATTCGGGAACGATTGAGGAAGTCTATGAGCCATTCCTGATTAAAGAAGGATTTCTTAAACGTACTCCCCGCGGAAGGGAAGTAACTCCATTGGCATACAATCATTTAGGAAGAAGCCGGACAGAACGGCAAGGATATTTGTTTTAGCCCCTTCCAACTGTTCTGCTCGCAGGCGGGGAAGGGAAAAAAAAGAAAAAGATGACGGGAAGTAAATCATTGATAAAAGACAGCGCAATTTACGGCGGAAGTACCATTCTGGTCAAAATGATTAGTTGGTTGCAGACTCCGCTTTTCACTTACACGCTGGCAAAAAGCGACTTCGGGATGATGACCAATCTCTATGCTTACGTAGCATTAATTATTGTCATCTTAACTTTCGGTATGGAAACCGGCTTTTTCCGCTTTGTCAATCAAAAGGAAAAATATCAATCCGCTACGGTTTATTCCACTACACTACTGATTGTCAGCGGAATTGCTTTGCTTTTCCTTGCATTTTCCCTGACCTTCCTTCCGTCTATCCGTCCTTACCTCTGGCAAGATGAAATACCGGACAGCTATATCCGTATGGTACTTATTATCTTGACGATGGACACTGTCAGCGCCATTCCTTTTGCGTATTTGCGTTACAGGAAGAAAACCAAAAAATTCGGTTTTCTGAAACTGTTGAATGTCGTTCTGTATTTTTTCTTTTGCGTCTTTTTCTTAATTGTATGTCCTTGGATAAACAAGCATTGGCCGGGTTTGATTTCATGGTTTTGGCGGGATGATTTTCGTTTGGGTTATGTTTTTATATCCAATCTTCTGGCGACAGGGATTCAAACGCTTTGCCTGCTTCCCGACGCGACCGGTTTTCGATATAAATGGGATGGCCGGTTAGCCCGGAATATGCTCGTATATTGTTTTCCTCTAATGATTATGGGGCTTGCCGGAATGAGCAATCAAGTCGTGGATAAACTGGTATTTCCGGTTGTTTATCCGGATTCCGAACTGGCTTTCGACGAATTGGGCGTTTATGGCGCCTGTTTCAAAATTGCCCTGATCATGATGATGTTTACGCAGGCTTTCCGCTATGCTTACGAACCTTACGTTTTTGAAAAAAGCAAGGATAAAAATGCCGGGCAATCGTATGCCGATGTAATGAAATATTTCATTATCATGGGTTTACTTGTTTTCCTTGTGGTTGTGTTTTACTTGGACATTATCAAGTATTTTATCGAACCGGAATATTTCGGCGCCTTGCATATTGTGCCGATTGTCCTGATCGGCGAACTGTTTTTTGCCGTGTATTTCAACCTTTCTTTTTGGTATAAATTAACCGATAAAACGTATTGGGGTGCGATATTCTCTACGATTGCTTCTGTGGTAATTATCGGCATCAACCTTTTCTTTATTCCCCAATACGGCTATATGGCCTGCGCATGGGCGCCCTTTATCGGCAACGGCCTGATAGTTCTCCTGTCGTATTACTTCGGACAAAAGGACTTTCCCGTCCGTTACGATTTGAAGACCATTGGGTTATATGCTTTTATCGCCGGCGTTTTGTTCACAATTTCGTATTTTGTCCCGCTTCCAAACGCCTCGCAGCGCATCGCTTTCAATACGATTCTGTTGGCCGTTTACCTTTTCATTCTCATAAAAAGGGATTTACCGTTAAAAGAAATTCCGGTACTTAACCGTTTTATTGGGAAACGCAGGTAATCGTTTAATGAATAATGATAAATTTTCTTCCGAATTTTCATAAAAATAAAATAGATGTATTATCTTTGTACGCAATTTGAAAAATTCGGCAAAGAAAATGAAAATTATCTCCGGAAATATGCATTTAAATACTTTTAACTTCCAAAGTTTGGAAGTTGACGGAATTATGCGTACACACACACACACACACACACACACACACACACACACACACACACACACACACACACACACACACACACACACACACACA